>OY762280.1:4502500-4597882 GCA_963665525.1 Bacteroidales bacterium
TTGCAGAGTAGCCACGTTTGGAAGAGATAAGCGCTGAAAGCATCTAAGCGCGAAGCTCTCCTCAAGATGAGATTTCCTTTAAGGGTCGTTGTAGACTACGACGTTGATAGGTTGCAAGTGTAAAGGTGGTAACATCAAAGCTGAGCAATACTAATTACCCGAACACTTCTTTCGCAAAGTTTTCTAAATTTTCTTTAACGACATGTTACATTAAGATATTTAAGATCTTAAGGTGGCTATTGCAACGGGGTTCCACCTCTTCCCATTTCGAACAGAGAAGTTAAGCCCGTTAGCGCCGATGGTACTGCATTTGTGGGAGAGTAGGTCGCCGCCGACTTTATTTAAGCCTCAATCTTTGGATTGGGGCTTTTTTATCATTATAAAAATATTGACAAAACACAAATATTTTTAAAACTCAAACTACTACATGAAATTTTTGTTATCATATTACTTATAAAACTTTTGTAACAAAAATTATTACTACGCGTAAATTATTTGCAAACCAAAACATATTATTTTGAAAGGATTTATTAAAATTCTGAAATTTCCTATTATTTTATTATTATTGATTATAAGCCTTAATACCTGTAAAGAGGGTGAAAAGGAGTCTTTTGTTAATCTAAATTCAATAGAAAAGATTAAAAAAAGAGGGAAATTGATAGCTGTAATGGATTATAATTCGACGAATTATTTTATTTACAGAGGTGAACCTATGGGATATCAATATGAGATGTTGCAACTTCTTGCTAAACAATTAGGAGTAAAGTTAGAGGTTAAGGTTGAAAATGACATTGACAAGAATTTCGAGATGTTACAAAATGGTGAATGTGACATTATTGGAATTAATTTAACCATAACAAAAGAAAGATCTAAAGTTATAGACTTTACTTACCCACACAGCCAGACTCATCAGGTTTTAGTGCAAAGAAAGCCTGAAAATTGGAGAAAGTTATCACAAGAGGAGATTGATGCTGTTATGTTAAGAAATCAATTAGACTTGGCAGGTAAAGTTGTCTTTGTACAGAAGGGTTCATCATACGAGCAAAGGATGAAAAATTTATCTGATGAGATTGGAGATAGTATAAAGCTGATTGAAAATGCAGATAAAGAAGTAGAAGAATTAATTGAACTCGTTGCAAATGGAGAAATTGATTATACTGTTGCTGATGAAAATGTAGCTTTAGTAAATCAAATATACTATCCTAATTTAGATATTAAGACTGCTGTAAGTTTTCCACAGAATATGGCGTGGGGACTTAAAAGAGGTGATCAAAAATTAAAAAATGAAATTGACTCATGGCTTAAAGAATTTAAAGGATCAACACAATATGTTTTAATCTATAATAAGTATTTTAAGAATCCACGATCAGTTAAAATGGTTGGAAGTGATTATTATGCTATAAATAGTGGTAAAGTTTCGATGTTTGATGAATATATTAAAAAGTATAGCGAAGCAATTGACTGGGATTGGCGATTATTAGCATCATTAATATATCAGGAATCAAGATTTAAACCTAATGTAAAATCCTGGGCTGGTGCATATGGATTAATGCAATTAATGCCTACTACTGCAAAAAGATTTGGAGTAAGTAAGAGTTCATCACCGGAGAAACAAATAAAAGCAGGTGTTGACTTTATTCAGTGGCTGGATAAACGATTTGAGAAAAGGGGCATAACCGATGAACAAGAAAAACTAAAATTTATACTAGCGTCGTATAATGTTGGATTAGGTCATATACTCGATGCACGACGATTAGCTGAAAAAGAAGGAAAAGATCCGGACATTTGGGAAAATAATGTTGACCAATATATTCTTAAAAAATCAAATCCAAAATATTATAAAGATCCAGTGGTTAAATATGGTTACTGTAGAGGATCTGAAACATATAATTATGTATACCAGATTTTAGACAGATACGAGCATTATAAGAACATCATACCTGAAACTTAGATTTATTTTTTCTAACAATTTCAAGAAATTCTGAAAGGATCATAGCTGTTGCACCCCAAATAGTGATATTGTTTGGATTATAGATTGGAGCTAAAAAAGAAATATCTCCATAATTAAACTCTTTGGTTGTACAATTTTTAGGATCTAAAAGCTCAGATAGTTTTATTTCCAACACCTCTTTTACTTCAGTTGGATCTGGTTTAAATACTGGTGTAAAGTCATATCGCCCAATTATTGGGAAAACCAGGAAATTACTTACAGGAATATGTAATTGTGTTAACTGACCAAAAACATTAACTTTCTGTGGATTAATTCCTATTTCTTCGTGACTTTCTCGAAGAGCAGTTTCAATGATATCTTTATCTTCTTTTTCGGCTTTTCCTCCCGGAAATGAAATTTGGCCGCTATGAGGTCCATTGTATTCGGTTCGACGAATAAAGGCAACATATAATTCCCGATTTTTTGGATAAAGAAGAATTAAGACTCCTGCTTTGCGACTTTTTGTATTTGGTTTAAAAAAATCGCGTATGCCAGGAGCCATTTTTACATGCGCTTTTTCGCCTGGTAAATCTTTCTTTAATTCATCTTTTAGATTTTCAAAAAAATCAGTAAACATATATTTATTTTCTGAACTTTTTAATAAAGCTTTCAACTTCAGGAACACCACCCTGATAGATTAAATATCCATTATATGGTTCCCTGATTGTTATTTCGTCGTTAATTGGAGTTAGCATTATTTTTCTTACTTCTTCAGGATCTTCGGTTTGTCCTAGTGCCCATCCAAGTTTTATAAATGCTACTTCAGGTAACATGTTACCGGCTGGAATTATTCCTTTAGCCATCATATCTCTTCCAGTATCGTAAACAAACATGTGAACATAACCCCAAAGTGTTTGTAATGTCATATACATGACAACTCCTTTTTTGTTCGCTCTTTCGATAGCAGGATAAAGCTCTTTATTTACGTGTCCTAAACCTGTTCCAACAATTACAATCCCTTTATATCCATTATCTACTAATGCATCAATAGTATCGGGTTTCATTCCAGGATAGTAATATAACATGGTAACCTTATCAGAGAAATAAGGTAGGATATCTACATTTCTGTCGCTTCTTCTACGTTTATAATCCTGTTTAATAGGAGTAATCTTATCTCTATCAACAGCTGCTAAAGGTGTATCTCCAATCGTTCTAAATGTTGATCGATAAGATGAGTGCATTTTTCGTACTCTGGTACCTTTATGTAATAGACCATATTCATCGGATGTTGGACCAAACATACAAACCATTACTTCAGCAATATCAGAATGTCCTGCAGTTTTCATTGCATGCATTAAATTTAAAGCTGCATCGGAGCTAGGACGGTCAGAAGAACGTTGTGAACCAACTAAAACAATCGGTACAGGCGAATTTTGTACCATAAATGTTAAGGCAGCACCCGTGTGATGCAAAGTGTCTGTTCCATGTCCAATAACTATTCCATCAATACCGTTTTTAATTTCTTTCCCAATAGCCTTTGCAAGTGCTACATATTGCTTGGGGCCCATATTCTCACTAAAAACAGCAAAAACTTTTTCTGTTGTTAGATTACAAATATCTGCTAGCTCAGGAACTGCTCCATATAATTCTCCCGGTGAAAAAGCAGGTATTACTGCTCCGGTTCGATAGTCTAACCTAGAGGCTATTGTTCCTCCTGTACCAAATAACTTAACATTTGGCAATCCTTCGGTAGTTGGAAATTCTTTTTCAGGAATTTTATAATTTGCTTTTTTATATCCTGTTTCCTTCATTTCCTTTATGGTGCCAATATCAATACCGATATTATAACCTGTAACAATTTTTAAAACAATATGTATATCATCGTCGTTTTCAGCACGTGGAAGAACTGTTCCTTCGAAGTTTCCTCGTGTTGTTTGGATGGTTGCTTGTCCCCAAACTCTAACATTATATTTTTTTAATACTTCTAATGCTTTGCCTTTATATCCTTGAAAAATATCTTCGCTCATTATTTTTGGATTTGAATGCCTGCCTGACGGCAGACAGGTTATTAAATGAAATTAATTTTGTTCTATTGCTTTAGCCAATTGATCTGGAGAGATATTTCCAATTGCAGTTTTTTGCAATTCTCCCATGATCCAATGCTTAGCTACATTACCATCTTTAGAGACTTTAATCTCTGAAAATTTTTGTTTTAAGAAAGGTATCTTCGATAAGATTTCTTCTTTAGGTACCTTTTTAAAGTTTATGCTAGTAAGAATAGAATCAAAATCCATTTTAGGGTGTTGATATACCACCGGAAGCATTTTTTTACTTAGTTGAATATCCAGCTTTTTATCAATTAAATATTTGAACAGAGCATAAATGATAGAATATTCAAATGTATCGGCAGAAGTATAATGACCTTCAACAAATTTTAAACGATGTCCAATAAATGTTCCAATAAATTTGGGCTCAATTTTTAGCTTATTTATAATTTTTTCGATTAATGGATATAAATTATTTCTGAAAATAAAAGTGTAAGTATCTTCAGGAATTCCCCATTTTTTAAGTTGATTATATCTTTCAATTACATCAGAAGGAAGATTTTCACTAAGTTTCTCGATGTAACTATTTTCTAAAGGAATTGGTGCAGAATCGGTGTCGGGATACATTCTGTCAGCACCAGGAAGCACTCTTTCAAAAATGGTTGTACCATCAGTAAATGATTTTCGTGTTTCCTGAGGAACGCCTTCGAAAGCCATTTGACAACGTTCTTCAATAGTATCTAATGCTGTTGGAATATCTGCATCGGGAGCCCAGAAAATAATCTGTGCATCATTTTCACCAGCATTAAGAAGTTCTTTAATTTTAATAAAATTATCTTCAATTACTTTTGGTTCTAATTCTTCGGAGTGAACCATATTTGGTTTTTCTAAACAAGCTATAACTTTTAATCTGTCAATAATTTCATCAGCGAATATTTTTCCCGGTTGAGTAAAATGAGATAAGATACCTTTGAAATTAGGAAGATTAACAGCAATGATTCTATATTTATCGATTAATCCATTTGTAATAGGTTCGTATTTTAAATCATAATCGCGATAATCTATTTCCTGATGTTGGATTTTCCAACTTTTTGGTTCGTTAACTCTTTCGTTTAGTTTGGTACGAATATTTAATAATGCCCACTGGCGAAATGCTTCGTTATGTGATAACTCAGGAATAAGTTTGTTATACGATACTCCTTTAATTTCAACACGTGTTCCTCCTTTACAACTCACATTAACATCTTCGCGTCCTGCTCCACTTCCTGTTCTTACTTTTCCAGTACTACGATTAAGAAAACGAATGTATTCAGCTGCTTCTTTTAATTCATCGGGAGTAAACATTTCGGGATAAGTAACCGTTTCAATTAATGGCATACCTAGTCGGTCAGTCTTATATACTCTGGTATGTCGAATGTCTGAAATCTCACGACACGAATCTTCTTCAATACTTAACTGAATTAATCTTACCTTTTTGTTTTTTAATGGAATTTCTCCTTCGACTCCAAGTATTGCTGTACGTTGAAATCCTGTTGGGATACTGCCATCTAAATACTGTTTTCGTGTAATATGAACTTCCCCAACAATATTTAATTTACAAAGTAGTGATATCTCCAAAGCGTACTCTAAAGCTTCCTTATCTATTTTAAACGGAGGAGTATCATCAATTTCGTAAGTGCAAGCTGTTTTATTATTTAGTCGATAAATAATTTCTTTTCGCGTTTTATACTCCATTAATGCAGTTCCATCATACTCACCAAGCTCACTTAATGTTGGTCGCATATGTCGTATGACTTCTGCATCAAAATTATCATGACTATGAAAAACTCCTGCAGGACAATGACAGAATAATTTTTCTTTGGTTTTTAATTGTTGATGAACTTCTAATCCTGACATAAATCCGATACGCTCATAATCTGCTTTTTTAGCTTGTTTTCTGGGAACGTATCCAATTTCTTGTCGTGTTTGTTCATAATTTTTTTGAGGGTCGAATTGGTTAGTTTCGGGAGATGTATCTTTTTTCATAATAAGGTATAAATTTTTGAAAATTTAAGCAAATCATTTTTGCTTAGAAAGACCGTTAAATTAGTAAAAAAAAAGTGAGATAAGAAATCTAAACTTTAAACAGGTTATGAACAGATTTAGTTCACAATATAAATAGGAGAGAACTAATTAAATCGAATAGTTTTTTCAGGGCTTAATCGAGAAATAATATAAGATGGAACTATCAGCATAACTACAATAATTGCCAGAGTGCCCGAATTAAGTGCTACAACATGCCAAAGTTTTAAGTTAATTGGAACCGCATTTAAATAGTAAGTTTCAGGATCGAGTTTAAAAATTTGGAATTTAGATTGTAAAAAACAGATGCTTAATCCTATGATATTTCCCCAAAGTAGTCCTTTCGAAATTAAAAAGGATGATTGATATAAAAATATCTTTCTTATCGACCAGTTTTTGGTTCCTACTGCTTTTAAAATTCCTATCATATTGGTTCGTTCCAGGATAAGAATGAGTAAACCTGAAATCATGTTAATACCAGCAACAGAAACCATCAATATAAGAATGACCCATACATTCATATCAATTAAACCAAGCCAGTCAAACATTTGAGGGTATTTTTCTTTAATACTCTGAACTCTAAGCTTTGTTCCATCGGGATTAAAATGAAAACCTACAATATCGCGTACATCCCAGGTTAACTTGTCAATTTGTGAAAAATCATCTAAAATAACTTCGTAACCACTAATTTGATTCGGTGTCCAGTTATTTAATTTCTGAATATGTTTAATATCAACTATTGCAAATTTTTCGTCAAATTCAGTAAGACTGGTTTGATAAATTCCAGAAATATTAAATGCTCTCATACGAGGTGGATCCTGAATAAAATATGCTGCGATTCTATCGCCAACTTTTAAGTTTAATAGTTTTGCAATATGTTTGGAAATAATGATATTGTTTGATGTAACAGAGTCTATAACACGAAAAGATTCCCCATCTAATATGTTTTGATCAAAAAAAGACCAGTCAAAATCAGAGCTAACACCTTTTAAAACAACTCCTTGAATATCAGTTTTCGTTTTTATAATTCCGGCTTTAATACCAAACCCCTGAATCTGCTTAATACCTAATAAGTTGTTTATATCAGAAAAAAGATCAAGTTCCTTATTTATGGGTTCGGTTTCGAAAGAAATATTCGTATCGTAGTTTACAATTTGAATGTGCGAACCAAATCCTATAACCTTATTGCTAATTTCACCTTTGAAACCAGTTACTATGGCAACTGCTAAAATCATAACAGCTAGTCCTAAGCTAATTCCAATAGTGGCAATGGTAACAATAGGTTTTGATACACCTTTTTTTACTGTTTTATCAGTTAAAAGTCTTCGCGCTATGAATAATTCGGTATTCAAGAGGTAGTTTTTATGTTTTATTATTTGTAATTGCTTTTATTTTTAGGCACTTTTAACTTTAGATCACTATAAGTACTTTTTAATTCTCACAAATGTAGTAAAAATTAAACACTGTAATGTTAGAAAAATTGCTTGCTTAATTGATTAATTATAAAAGAACTATTCTATGTTTGAAAAGAAAATTATTAATTTAGGCCTTTTAATAAGCTGATTTTCATGAAAGATATCAAATATTTATTCCTGCTAATAGCCATTTTATTTAATGCATGTGTAATTCAATCTGCAGAAAAAGAACTTGTTAGGATAGAAACAGGAGCTGAGCAAACCGAGGAATATATTCCACTGTTAAAAGAAAAGCGCGTTGCCATTGTTGCAAATCATACAACTAATATTAATGGATCACATTTAGTTGATTCTTTATTAGATCGTGGGGTCTATATTAAAAAAATATTTAGTCCTGAGCATGGCTTTAGAGGTAATGCCGATGCTGGTGAACATGTTAAAAATTATATGGATGAAAAAACAGGTTTACCTGTAATATCCTTGTATGGAAGCAGTAAAAAACCACATTTGGGAGATCTAAATGATATTGATATTGTTGTTTTTGATTTACAAGATGTAGGAGTTCGCTTTTATACTTACATTTCAACCATGCATTATGTTATGGAAGCTTGCGCTGAACTTGGTATAGAAATGATGATCTTGGATCGACCTAATCCCAATGGATATTATGTCGATGGCCCTGTTTTAGACACTGCATATAGCTCTTTTGTTGGTATGCATCCTGTGCCAATCGTACATGGAATGACTATAGCCGAATATGCTCAAATGATTAACGGCGAAAAGTGGCTCAAAGATAAATTACAGTGCCAACTGAGTATTATAAAATGTAAAAACTATACACACGATTCATTATATCAATTACCGGTGAATCCATCGCCGAACTTACAAAATATGCGATCAGTTTACTTATACCCTTCTCTTGGCTTTTTCGAAGGCACAAAACTAAGCGCTGGACGAGGAACAGAGTTTCCTTTCCAGGTATTTGGTGGACCAGATTTAAAGAATGTTGAATTTACATTTACACCTGTAAGAATTGAGGGAGCAAGTAAATATCCAAAACACCGTGATACAAAATGCTATGGTGTCGATTTGCGTGATATGGATTTGAATGATGTGATTTCTAAAAAAGAGATACAGTTAGACTGGATTTTATTTGCATATCAAAATGTAGAAGCTCAAGATGATTTCTTTAATACTTTCTTTTATAATATTTCAGGAAGTAAGAATTTAAGACTTCAAATTGAACAGGGCAAAACAGAACAACAGATTCGGGAAAGCTGGCAAAGCGATTTGAGACAATTCAAGAAGATCAGAAGGAAGTATTTACTTTATAAGGATTTTGAATAAAAGTACAACACACATTCTTAAGTGTTGTAGTAGATAAAATCAAAATATCTTAGTGAGACTTAGTGTGTTTTTTGTGTCTTAGTGGTAAAAAAGCTATTGCACAAAGTAACTCAAAGAAGCCTTAGAGTAACACAAAGACAACCCATGCTAATAAAAAAGGCTCACAAGATAGTGAGCCTTCATATATAAAAAATATAATCTTAAATTGTTCTTCCAGGATAAACTTTCAGTGCTTGTTCTAAAGTTTCCATAGCACTTGCTAAATCTTCTTTCTTTAAAACATAAGCAATACGAACTTCGTTTTTACCTAAACCAGGAGTTGCATAAAATCCTGTAGCAGGAGCAACCATCACTGTTTGTTTGTTATATTCAAAGTCTTCTAATATCCACTGAGCAAATTTATCAGCATCATCAATTGGTAGTTTAACTACAGTATAAAAAGCTCCTTTTGGTTTTGGACAATAAACACCTTCCATTTTGTTTAATGCTTCAACCATAAAGTTTCTTCTGTCGATATACTCGTTATATACTTCTTCAAAGTATTCATTAGGAGTATTTAAAGAAGCTTCGCTAGCCCATTGTCCGAATGATGGAGGACATAAACGAGCTTGAGCAAATTTCATAGCTACATTAATTACATCTTTATTTTTAGTAATCATTGCTCCGATACGAACACCACACATGCTGTAACGCTTCGAAACAGAATCCATTAAAATTACATTTTGCTCAATGCCTTTTAAATTCATTGCAGAAAAATGCGTGTTTCCGTCATAACAGAATTCACGGTATACTTCATCCGAATATAAATACAAATCGTACTTTTCAATTAAAGTTTTAAGTTGTTGTAATTCTGCTTCAGAATATAAATATCCAGTTGGGTTGTTAGGATTACAGATTACAATACCCTTTGTTTTATCAGTAATTAATTTTTCAAATTCTTCAATTGCTGGTAAAGCAAAATCATTTTCAATAGACGAAGTAATAGGCTTAACCACTACCCCAGCAGATACTGCAAAACCATTGTAGTTTGCGTAGAAAGGTTCAGGAATAATTACTTCATCACCAGGATTTAATGTTGATAAGAAAGCAAAAGTGATCGCTTCTGACCCACCTGTTGTAATCAACATCTCAGTATGATCAATGTCAATACCAACACTCTGATAATATTTAGCCAAACCTTTTCTATATGATTCATTTCCTGCAGAGTGGCTGTATTCAATTACCTTCTCAGTAATATTTTTAACAGCATCTAAAGCAACTTCAGGAGTGCGAATATCTGGTTGTCCGATATTTAAGTGATATACCTTATGACCTTTTCTTTTTGCCTCTTCTGCATATGGTACCAATTTACGAATTGGTGATGCAGGCATCATCTGTCCTTTTTGTGAAATTTGTGGCATGATGTTTTTATTTAAATCTTGTTATTAATTATTTTTTGTTGCGCTTGTTTCTGGTTTAGCAACGGTTCCTGTAATTTTTAAAGTAACAGGTGTTGTTTTTGCATTTGAATAAACTCGTATTGATTTAGTAAACGAACCAATAATTTTAGTATTGTACTTCACAACGATGATTCCTTTTTTACCTTTTTTAATAGGTTCTTTAGGCCATGTTGGAGTGGTGCAACCACACGAAGCTTTTACATTCGTTAAAAGTAAAGGTTCTTTACCTGTATTTTTAAAAGTAAACTCACAAGTACCATCACCTTGGTAATTAATAGTTCCAAAATCGTGAGTTGTTTTCTCAAAATAAATTTCAGGAATATCCTTAGAATCCTGTAATGTGTTAATTTCTTCTTGAGCAAATGTTGTTAATGTTACAATGCTAAGTAAAAGACTTATAAGTACTTGTTTCATGATGATAATTTTTATTTACCTGTACAAAGGTAGTTTTTATTGGCAAATTTAAATATGTTATTAAATATTTATCATAATTGGTTGGTGTTTATATCATTTTACAAAAAGATTTTGCGAATAAATTTATATTTTTACAAACTTTTGGAAATTAAATTGAGGTAGAATAATTAGAAATATTTAGAGAAATGGATATTCCTGCAAAATACGATCCGTCTTTAACCGAAGATAAGTGGTACAAGTACTGGATGGATAATAACTTTTTTCACTCTGAACCGGATGATCGCGAACCATATACTGTGGTAATTCCCCCGCCAAATGTTACAGGGGTTTTGCATATGGGACATATGCTTAATAATACTATACAAGATATATTAGTTCGTCGTGCTCGTATGCAAGGTAAAAATACTTGTTGGGTTCCTGGTACAGATCATGCTTCAATAGCAACTGAAGCAAAAGTAGTAGCTAAACTTAAAGACGAAGGTATTGATAAAAATACCTTAACTCGCGAAGAGTTTCTAGAGCATGCTTGGGAGTGGAAAGAAAAGCACGGAGGAATAATCCTTGAACAATTAAAAAAATTAGGAGCTTCTTGCGATTGGGAACGCACAAAGTTTACCATGGACGAGGATATGTCGGAAAGTGTAATTAAAGTTTTTGTTGATTTATATAACAAAGGATTAATTTACCGTGGCGTTCGAATGGTTAACTGGGATCCACAGGCAAAAACTGCTGTTTCCGACGAGGAAGTAAATTATAAAGAAGTTCAGTCGAAGTTATATTATGTAAGGTATCAGGTTGAAGGCGAAGAAGCATTTGTAACTATTGCAACAACTCGTCCAGAAACTATTTTAGGAGATACTGCTGTTTGTGTTCATCCTGAAGATGAGCGTTTCAAACATTTACATGGTAAGAAAGTTATCGTACCTCTTGTTGAAAGATCAGTTCCTATTATTTTGGATGAATATGTTGATCGTGAATTTGGTACCGGAGCATTAAAGATTACACCTGCTCATGATATTAATGACTACGAAATTGGGGATAAACATAATCTTGAGTCTATCGATATTTTTAACGATGATGGAACCATGAACGAGAGTGCTCAGCTTTATGTTGGCAAGGATCGTTTTGAAGTTCGTAAACTAATTGTTAAAGATTTAGAGGAAGCAAGTCATATTGTTAAAATTGAGGATTACGTAAATAAAGTTGGTTACTCTGAAAGAACCGATGCAGTTATTGAACCAAAATTATCGATGCAATGGTTCTGTAAAATGGAAGATCTAGCAAAACCTGCATTAGAAAATGTAATGAACGATAATGTTCAGTTTCATCCTCAAAAATTTAAGAATACTTACAAACACTGGATGGAAAATGTGAAAGACTGGTGTGTGTCACGTCAATTATGGTGGGGACATCGTATCCCGGCTTACTATTTACCAGAAGGTGGTTATGTGGTAGCAAAAACAGCAGAAGAAGCTGTTGAAATAGCAAAAGAAAAATCAGGAAATCAGAATTTAACAATCAATGATTTAAAACAAGACGAAGATGTTTTAGATACTTGGTTCTCGTCTTGGTTATGGCCAATTTCTGTTTTCGATGGAATCAATAATCCAGATAATAAAGATTACAATTATTATTATCCAACAAATGATCTAGTAACAGCACCTGAGATTTTATTTTTCTGGGTAGCACGTATGATCATGGCAGGATATGAATATAAAGGAGAAAAACCATTTAAAAATGTTTACCTAACAGGTATTGTTCGCGACCAGCAACGTCGTAAAATGTCAAAATCTTTAGGTAATTCACCTGATCCTATTGAGTTAATGAAGAAATACGGAGCTGATGGTGTTCGTGTTGGAATGTTATTATGTTCTCCTGCAGGAGGTGATTTATTGTTCGACGAAGGATTGACAGAGCAGGGAAGAAATTTTGGAAATAAAATCTGGAATGCATTCCGTTTGGTTAATAGCTGGGAGGTAGATGAATCTATTGAGCAACCAGAATCATCTGCTAAAACAATTGAATGGTTCAAGCATCGCTTAAACAGTGAGATTGAAAATATCCATGATCTTTATGAAAAGTTCAGACTTTCTGATGCTTTAATGGCAGTTTATAAATTTTTCTGGGATGAATTTTCATCTTGGTATTTAGAATTAGTAAAACCTGCTTATCAGAAGCCAATAGATAAAAAGACTTATGATCAGACTTTAGCGTTTTTTGATGTCATGGTTAAACTTCTTCATCCTTTTATGCCATTCTTAACAGAAGAAATTTGGCAGTTGATAGAAGAAAGAAAAGATGGCGAAAGCTTAATGAATGAAAAGATGCCGGAAGCAGAACCATACAATGAGGAAATTATTGAAGCTTTTGAACGAGTAAAAGAGATCATTTCTGGAGTAAGAAATATTCGTAATGAAAATAATATAGCTCAAAAAGAATCTTTATCATTATTAGTAAAAGGAACCTACGATCAAGAATATAATTCGTGTGTTGTTAAAATGGCCAACCTTACATCTGTTGATAACACAGAAACAAAAATTAATGGTGCTGTAACTTTTATGGTTAAGTCAGCTGAATTTTATATTGAACTTGGTGATTTAGTAGATGTTGAAGAAGAATTGAAGAAGCTTAACGAAGAGTTAGAGTATAATAAGGGTTTCTTAAACTCTGTGATGAAAAAGCTAAGCAATGAAAAGTTTGTTAATGGAGCACCGGAAAAAGTTGTAAATATTGAAAAACAAAAGAAAGCTGATGCAGAAGCTAAAATTAAAGTTTTAGAGGAAAGAATTGCAAGTTTACAATAATCTCTTATTTGAATACTGATAATCAGTATGTAAAAAGATTTGTATTTTATAACATAATTAAAAAGGATTACAAGCTATTGATATTTAAAGTTTTCTCATTAGTTTAGTAGTCCTTTTTTATTTAGAAACTCAATATAAAATATACACACATGAAAGAGTTAGAAATTAGATTAAACCCAAATCCACTGGTTCAGTTTTTAAAGAAACCAGCTGCTGAATTTACACGACAAGATATCATCTATTTTATTGAAGAGAATGAAATTGAAATGATTAATTTTCGTTATGTTGGCGAAGATGGAAAATTAAAATCATTAAATTTTGTTTTGAACAGTAAGCAACACCTTGAAGATTTATTATCAACAGGTGAACGTGTTGACGGATCAAGCTTGTTTTCATATATTGAAGCAGGATCAAGTGATTTATATGTAATTCCTCGTTTTAAAACCGCTTTTGTAAATCCATTTTCTGAATATCCTACATTGGATATTATGTGTAGTTTCTATACCAGTGAAGGTTTACCATTAGAAAGTGCACCTGAGCATATTTTGAGAAAAGCGATAGAAGAATTCCGTAAATCAACTGGTTACGATTTTAAAGCCATGGGTGAGTTGGAATACTATGTGGTTAGTGAAAAAGAAGAGATGTATCCCGGAATCGATCAAAAAGGATATCATGAGTCGCCTCCATTTACTAAAAATGGTCATATCCGTAAAGAGGCAATGAGTTTAATTTCTCAATGTGGCGGACAGATTAAATATGGACATTCAGAAGTTGGAAACTTTGTAAGTGGTGATGAGCTTTTTGAACAACAAGAAATAGAATTTTTACCTGTTGATCCTCAAGATGCAGTTGACCAGTTAGTCATTGCTAAATGGATTTTAAGAATGCTTGGTGATGAGTATGGTGTGAATATCAGTTTTGCTCCAAAAATTACAGTAGGTAAAGCAGGTAGTGGATTGCATATTCATATGTTGCTTGAAAAAGATGGTGATAATATCATGGTTGAGGGGAATGGCTTAAGTAACGAAGCTAAAAAAATGATTGCCGGTATTCTTGATCTAGCATCTCCATTAACTGCATTTGGAAACACTATTCCAACATCGTATTTAAGATTAGTTCCTCACCAGGAAGCTCCAACTAATATTTGTTGGGGTGACAGAAATCGTTCTGTATTAGTTCGTGTTCCTTTAGGTTGGATTGCTGATACAAGTATGATTAAAGATGCCAATCCTCAGGAAACAGGGCGTATACCTTATGTTCCAGGAAAACAAACCGTTGAATTGCGTTCAGGTGATGGATCAGCTGATATTTATTTATTCATGGCGGGTATTATTGCTGCTGCTCAGCACGGTCTAGAAATGCCTAAGGCTTTAGAAATGGCAGAAAAATTATACATGGATGTCAATATCTTTGATGATGCTCATAAAGATAAATTAGCAAAATTAGAATGCTTACCTCAATCTTGTTGGGAATCAGCTGATAAATTAATCGAAAAGAGAGAATTCTTCGAAAAGAATGGAATTTTCCCTGCTGGAATGATAGATCAGATAGCTAAGAAACTAAAATCATTTGAAGATAAAGATCTTAGTGAAAGACTTTATGGAAAAGAAGACGAGTTACGTGAATTAGTGATGAAATATTTACATTGCATGTAATGTCTTTTATAATATTTAATTGGAAGTGTGCAAAAACTTGCACACTTTTTTTATATCTTAAAAAAAGTTAATATTTAAGTTCATACTTCTTTAGGAATTTGATTCTTACAAAAAATATAGTAGCTTCATAACTTATTTAAAAAAAAGAGTTTAATAAATTCTAATTTATAACCTTTAATATATTCTAAAATGAAGAAAACAATTTTATTAATTATTGCAACATTTATACTTAATGGTATGTTAGCAAGAGCAAACAATGATAGTTTGCCTGGTAATCCTTCATTAGTTACTTCAGATGAAGAGTTAATGGCAATTGCAAAGCTTGAAACAGGTAATTATAAATACTCGGTAGACGATTATTTTCAAAGACCTAAACAAAGTACGTTTAAATTTTCTCCAAATGGTATGTATTTGTCATATCGGGAGAAAGACGAAAATAATAAGAGACATGTTTATGTCAAAAATACAGAGACAGATGAAATAATACGTGCAATTGAAGAAACTGATGAATTAATTCGTGGTTATTTTTGGGCTAATGACAATAGGCTTATTTATTTAAAAGACAAAGGGGGAAATGAAAATTACCACTTATTTGCTGTTGATTTGAACGGAGAAAATCAAATGGAATTAACTCCATTCGAAGGCGTGAGAGTTATGGTGCAAAATACTTTAAAGGACCAGAAAGATTATATGATAATTCAAATGAATAAAGATAATCCACAAATTTTTGAGCCGTATAAAATCAATATAAATACTGGAGGATTAGTAAAATTATATCAGAATACGGATATGTCAAATCCGATTTCAGGTTATGATTTTGACAAAGATGGTAATCTTAAAGCATATACTCAACAGCAAAATATGACTGAATATGTTTTATATTATCGCCTTGCTGAAGATAAACCTTTTAAAGAGATTGTTAGAACAACATGGAAAGATAATTTTAGTATTATCGGATTTGATTATACAACAGAAAATCCTAATGATGCTTATGTGGTTTCAAATTTAGAAAGTAATACAGATGAGATTATATTATACGATTTTGAAAAGAAAGAGACAATAAAGAAAGTATATTCAAATGAAACGTTTGATGTAAACGATATGTCAAGATCTCGTAAAAGAGGATATGAAGTAGATTATTTCTCTTATAACGGTGAAAAGAATGTTATAATTCCAGTAAGTGAAACTTATAAAAAGCTTCATGAGAAATTTACAAATCAATTTAAAGGTAAAGAATTTTATATTACAAGTGAAACAGATAATGAAGACAAATATTTATTGTATGTAACAAGTGATAAATTATATGGAATTTATTATTTGTATAATGTTAAAGATGATTCATTTAAAGAAATATTTAATTTAATGCCAGATCTTAAAGAAGAAGATATGGCTGAAATGCGCCCGATAAAATTTACTTCGAGAGATGGACTTACAATTTATGCTTATTTAACAATACCAAAAGAAGCTCAAAATGGAGAAAAAATTCCACTGATTGTAAATCCGCATGGAGGTCCATACGGTCCTAGAGATTCTTGGGGATTTAATCCTGAGACTCAACTTTTTGCCAGCAGAGGATATGCAACTCTTCAAATAAATTATAGAGGCTCTGGTGGATATGGGAAAGAATTTTTCTTAGCAGGGAATAAACAAATTGGAAGAAAAATGTTGGATGACCTAGAAGATGGAGTTGAGTATATAAAATCATTGAGTATTATTGATGAAAATAAAATTGCTATTTATGGGGCAAGTTATGGTGGTTTAGCAACATTAGGTAGTTTGGTAAAAACTCCAGATTTATATACTTGTGGGGTTGATTACGTTGGTGTTTCAAATTTATTTACATTTTTTAAATCGTTCCCTCCATACTGGAAACCATTTTTGGGTCAGGTATATGAACAATGGTACGATGAAAATTCAGAAGAAGATATAGAAATAATGAAACAAGTATCTCCAGCATTAAATGTAGATAAAATTATTAAACCTTTATTTGTTGTTCAAGGTGCTAACGATCCACGTGTAAATATTGATGAATCTGATCAGGTTGTAAAAAATTTAAGAGAACGCGGATTCGATGTTCCATATATGGTAAAATATAATGAAGGTCATGGATTTGGGCATGAAGAAAACTCATTAGAACTTTATAAAGTAATGATGGGATTTTTTGCAAAACATTTAAAAGAGTAATATAATAGATTTCATAATAAAAAGGCGCTTCAATCATGATGTGCCTTTTTTTAATTTAATACATCTTTGAACTCAATGTCTTGAGAAGCAAGAACAAATATTTTCTTTTGTAATTCTTTAGTGTTTTCTTTTAATTTTTCAAAATAGTTTGCAAAATTATCGTCAGGAGTTTTTAAACCAAGCATCACTAAATCACTAGCTGATGATTCGCGAGAAAGAATATCCCAGAATTTTTCTCCGTTCGAAACAATAACATCTGTGTTAAAGTTTACTCGCATCCCAGTAAGTCTATTTTTTAGATTTGTACTTGCTCCCTGGGCAGCTTCTTTACTATTTACTACCATCTTGATGTTAATCTTAATGTTATTCCAATAAGGACTATTGTGCATTAAGTAACCTAATATCATCATGAGCCCTCCATTACCTTTTAATCCTCCCCACCATATATCCACCGATTTCTTATTTCTAAAATCTTGTGACACAAAATCTTGCATAATAATCACATTTCTTTTGGATTGGTAAAAGTGATGAATCATTTGAGCATATGCTTGTTTATTATTTTCTTCTTTTGATTCTCCAATTAGAACCGTATTTGGAACCAATGGTCCTAATCCGTATGAGTTAACTAATTGTATTGCTCCGTTAAAAGTGCTTTCTGCCTTGGTTATTCTTACCAGTGCACGTATTTTTTTATTGTTTAAATAATCTGTTAATTGTTTCTCAAAAGAGTTAACTTTTTCTTGTGTTACATTTTTATCTTCGAGAATGGTGGCTACAGTGAATAAACCTTTTTCCTGGGTAATGCCATTGGCAAAATCAATTAAATGCCATCTTTTCGAAAGAGATCCCGATAACACAAGGATATTTGGTCTCCAGCTTTTAGGGTTAATATCTTTTTCTAATCTTAATAAAGCGTAACGTACAATTTGTAAAAGCATTCCACTTCTAACATCACCCCAGGTAGTTTTTAACCTTCTTCTTCGTAACCAGGTGTATACAATGCCAATAAATACTATTGCCAGCACAGTAGCAACAGCATTGATTAAGAACATAACAGCAAAACAGCCTATTGTTCCAAGCAAAGAAAATATCCAGTGTACTTTAAATTTAGGTCTGTACGAAGGACTTTCCAAAAATTTTTCGATTCCGGCAGTTACATTAAGTATTCCGTAAGTGGTTAGGAAAAACATAGTCAGGATTGGGGCAATGGTATTTAAATTACCCAAATAAACGAGTACCAATGTTAAGATAATTGTAAAAATAGTAGCAGCTCTTGGTATTTGTTCGTTTCCCGATCCAACACCAAGAAATGAGAGCTGCTTTGGTAATACATTATCTTTGGTAAGTGCTTGTAAAACTCTTGGAGCTCCAAGTAGGCTACCAACAGCACTCGATAAGGTTGCTCCCCATACTCCTAGTAATATGGCACCTCCCCAAAAAGCAATCTTATACATGATCAATGGGTCTTGAACCAAGGTTTCGGAATCAACCCAAATTGCCAGAAAGACAGGAATGGTCATATAGATTAAATAGCCAATTCCTACAGCTAAGAAAGTACCTCTGGGAATTGATTTTGAAGGATCACTTAAATCGCCCGACATATTTACACCAGCCATAATTCCGGTTACTGCAGGAAAGAAAACTGCAAATACTTTCCAAAATTCAGCTGAGCTTTCAGTATTTAATACCCAAACATTGGATTGTGTTTCATGCAATGGACCACCTAAGAATAAAGATAAAAGTGATAAGATGATAACTCCCAAAATAAAAAATTGTACTCGTATGGCTGCTTTCGTTGAGAATAAAGATAAAGTGCCCAGTAAAAGGGTTGTGATAATGCCAATAATTTTAATATTGAGCGAAGGAAATATGGTAACCACACTTTCAGAAAAACCAATGATATAGAGAGCAACAGAAAAAGCTTGTGCAAAATACAAGGGTATTCCAATAGCTCCACCAATTTCAATTCCTAGAGATCGACTTATCATATAGTATGCACCTCCTGTTTTTACAGGTGCATTGGTCGAAATTGCAGCAATGGATAATGCTGTAAGAAAAGTAATGGATGTTGATAAAGTAACAATAATGAGTGTTCCAACAAGACCCACATTTCCAACAACCCAACCAAAGCGTAAATACATAATTACGCCAAGTATGGTTAAAATAGAAGGAGTAAAAACTCCTCCAAAAGTATTTAGCTTTACTGAATTATTTTGAGATTTATTTTTAATAATATTAAATTATTAAGTTGTTTTTATCTTTTTATGGGGCAAGTCTTCTTATTTTCCATTCTGTATCGTCGAGGTAATATTCCAAACGATCGTGCAATCGGTTGGGTCTTCCCTGCCAAAATTCAATGGTGTAAGGTGTTAATAAATAACCTCCCCAATTATCAGGTTTCTTAATGATTTCACCTTCAAATTTCTTTTCAAATTCAGCTTGTTTATCTTCAAGGTACTGGCGGTTTGGGATTTCCTTACTTTGTGGTGAAGCCCAAGCTCCAATTCTTCTTTTTGCTGATCTTGTTAGATAGTACTCTTCCGATATTTCAACCGAAGCTTTTTCAATTCGCCCTTCAATTCTGATTTGTCTCTCCAGTTCTGGCCAATAAAATAAAAGACTTCCAAAATGATTTTCTGATATTTGGTGTCCTTTTTTACTATCGTAATTAGTGTAGAAAATAAAATTATCGTTTTTTATTTCTTTTAAAAGAACCATTCGAGTAGAGGGTTGCAAATTCTTACCCACTGTTGAAAGAGCCATAGCTGTAGGTTCTTTAATTCCTGAACTAATAGCTCTATCCATCCATTTACCAAACTGCTTAAATGGATCTTGTTCTACATCTTTTTTATTAAAAGGCTTTAGGCGGTATTCCGTCCTAATTTTGTCATATTTTTTGTCCATAGCATTAATTTTTACTCATTATTATTTTCGAGTTGAGCATTATTTATACTGGCATTTAGCTCAAAACCCAGTATCAGAGCAAATGAATTAAAATATAACCACAATAAAACAACCATAATTGTTCCAATGGAACCATATAATTTGTTGTATTGTCCAAAATTATTCACAAAATACGAAAATCCTAGCGAAGTTAAAAGTGCTAATATGGTTGCTAACGAAGAACCAGCCGAAATAAATTTCCATTGAGCTTTTTTTGCTGGTGCAAAATAGTATAAAAATGAAATTGAAAAGAAAAATAAGGCAATGATTACTATCCATTTAGTAGATAATATTAAATAATAGATAATATTCATTTCAAGAATATTCATTTCGACTAAGTTTTGAAGAAAAAACTGACCAAAAGTAATTAACAGAACAGATGTTGCTATTAAAATGAATATCATAAAAACCAAGAAAGTTGAAATAATCCTTATTGCTGTCCAGTTTCTGGTATCAATGGTGTGGTAAGTATTGTTAAATGCTTGAATTAATGCATGTACAGCATTGGTAGAAAAAATTAAACTGGCAAATGCCCCAAATGAAAATACACCAATTTTTTTAACGGTAACAACAGATATCAAGGTTGATTCAAAATACTGAAAAGCATTTTGTGGTAAAAAGTCTTTAATAAGTGTAAGAAGTTCAATTTGTAGATTTTTTACAGGAATGAATGGAATTAAAGTAAACAGGAATAGCATGGTTGGGAAAATGGCCAAAGCGAAATTGAAAGCAATAGCAGATGCCCTTGTTGCCAGATATCCATTTTTTGCTCCTGAGATAAAAAACTTTACAACATAATAAACCGGAACTCCATCAAATCCTGGGATAGATGCTTCTTTAGCTTTAGACTTAAATTTAGTAATTCTAGTATGTAAGAAAGAGTTTTTTGATTTCGACATGTCGAACTTTTAGCTAATTCAATACTGTAAATTAAATAGCTTTTAAGCTCATATCCAAACTTTTTATTTGATGCGTTAAGGCGCCAACCGAAATATAATCAACTCCACACTCGGCGTAATTTCTTAGAGTATCAAGCGTTATGCCTCCTGAAGACTCTGTTTCGTATTGACCATTAATTAATTTTACTGCTTCTCGTGTATCCTCATAATTGAAATTATCAAGCATTATTCGGTTAACTTTTCCAATTGCTAGAATTTCTTTAACCTCATTTAAATTTCGAGCTTCAATTTCAATTTGAATATTTTTATTATTGGTTTTGATATACTCGTTGGCTTTTAAAATAGCAGGTTCTATTCCTCCTGCAAAATCAATATGATTATCTTTAAGCATAATCATATCGTATAAACCCATCCTATGATTTTCGCCACCACCAATTTTTACGGCTAATTTTTCCAGGTATCGCATTCCAGGTGTTGTTTTACGTGTGTCTAGAACTTTAGCATTTGTTCCGTTTAGTTTATCAACATAAATTTTTGTGGTAGTGGCAATTCCACTCATGCGTTGCATGATATTTAATACCAATCGTTCTGCTTTTAAAATAGAGTGTACTTTTCCTTCAACAATAAATGCTCTATCGCCAATGTAAATTGCATTACCATCGAAAAGAAACTGTTCAAAATTTAGTGAGGGATCTATTTTATTAAAGACTTTCTTAGCAATTTCTATTCCTGCTAAAATGCCTTCTTGTTTAATTAATAATTGAGCTTTGCCATTGGCAGTTGGAGGAATACATGATAAAGACGAATGATCGCCATCGCCAACATCTTCGGCAATTGCATTTTCAATAAATGCATCAAGTAATTGATTATTCATTTTCAGTTTCTATTCTGAGTTGATGGATAAGTGATTTATCACCACTTTGTTTAATTAAAAGGGTTACTCGAAATGTGCCATTGAACGTTTCCAGCTTACCAATCGCAAACTTTGATTCGCCTTTACCTCCTTGGTGAATAAATTCAAAATTTTTAGGAAAATACTCAATAAAAAAGTTGTCGATAATTTGTTGTGCTTGTACTTTACTATAAACATCTTCTTTATCAAGAATAACCATTTCAATGGTGCTATTAAAATATCGAGCAAGTTCTTCGGCGCTTCCTACCCTAAAAGCAATGGCAATATCACGTGGAACATCCTCGTTCATGGTGAATGATCCCAGGTTAAATATAAATGTAAATATGATTATTAATGGTAACGCTTTTTTTAAGGTTTTCATTTTAAATCTTCTTAAGTTTGCGATAATATGTCGCAAATATCAAACCATAAATTATGCCAATATGCTTTCTTTTGGTATTTATTTTGCGAAAATTATAAAAATTTACTGAATAAAAAAAAGAGGTTTAATTATGAGGATTAAACTTGTGCTCATTGGAAAAACAGATTCTGATTTTTTAAAACAAGGAATCGAAGAGTATACGAAAAGGTTAAAGCATTACCTAAACTTTAATATGGTGATTATTCCTGACATAAAAAATGTTAAAAATTTGTCCGAAATTCAACAAAAACAAAAAGAAGGAGAGTTGCTAATCAATCAAATCGGGACTGGCGATTTTGTGGTTTTACTGGATGAGAAAGGGAAAGAATACTCATCTGTTGAATTTTCAAAGTTTATTGAAAAACAAATGATTTCAGGATTGAGAAACTTAACTTTTATGGTTGGAGGACCTTATGGTTTTTCTGATGAGGTCTATAAGAAAGCAAATTCTAAATTGGCCCTGTCAAGAATGACATTTTCACATCAAATGGTTCGCATGATTTTTGTAGAACAATTGTATCGTGCGATGACAATAATTAAAGGAGAGCCTTATCATCATAATTAAAAAGAAATTAAATAAATTTATTACCTTGTGCAATCAATGATTTGATCAAAGCTTAGTATGTTTTATGAAATTATTTAACAATCTGATTCGCTTTAAATTTCTGATTGGCTTAATACTTTTTTTTAGCCTCGCATTTTTATTTGAAAAAAACATTCGTTTTAAACCTAATGAAAATGATGAGTTTAAAGATGTTCAGATTGTTATTAAAGATAAAACAAAAAAAGTTGATCAGATTCTGAATAATATTGAATTAAGACTTGATTCAGTTTCATTAAGGCAACTGATGAATAATCAGGAATTTATTTCCGGAGAGTTGATTCAGGAAGGGATCATGTTGCTTGGTTATTCGGGTGACTCATTGGTTTTCTGGTCTGATAATTCTGCTCCGGTAGAAAATTATAAAGTCAATAATCAATTATATAATGATGTTTCAAAGCTCAAAAATGGTTGGTATGTTATTCGTCATAATTATATTGACAATTACCAGCTTTTTGGATTAATCCTTCTTAAAAATGAATATTCTTATGAGAATGAATTTATTAAAAGTAAGTTCTTTGATGCATACGAGATTGATGTTCCTGTTTCAATTGGCACAGATGAAGGTAAAGGATTTGTAATTCAAGATTATAATGGCAATTATTTATTCTCTTTTAATTTAAAATCAAACCTGATTTATAATAAAACAAATGTTTTTATTTCAAGCCTGTTTTATTTTATTGCAATACTTTTTTTGTTTTTAGGAATTAAGCAATTAATTAAAGATTTACAATCAAATAGAATTAAGAATATTTCACTTTTAGTGCTGGGACTATTGCTGTTTCTGATTCGGTACCTGATGTTAGAGAATCATTTTCCTGAGGTTTTTAGGCATTTGGAATTATTTAAACCACATCATTTTGCGATTTCAATGTCAGTACCTTCATTAGGTGATTTACTATTGCATGCTATATTCTTAGCTTTCTTCTTTATAATATTTTATACAGAGGTAAAATTTAAATATCCAAAAAAAGTATTATTTCAATATGGATTAATTGCTTTGAAATTTGTTTTGATACTTTCATTTTTTGCTGTGATTCATTTTTTTGTAGAGAGTCTCATCTTTCATTCCAGCATCTCGTTCGATGTTTATCAGTTTTTCGATTTATCCATTTATAGTTTGATTGGATTTGTAATTATTATTTTATTGCTGGCATCGTTATTTGTAAGTATTGATAAGGTCTTGAAAGGATTAGAAGGCATCATTAGCCTTAAATATTTTGTACTTCTGCTTATTCCTTTATTTATAGTATTAATTATCTTAATAAGATTACTTCCTTTTAACTTAAATGTTTTCGCATTTTTATTTTTAGGAGTACTGATCATATACATGGCTTATGTGAGGCTTTATAAGAATAAATACACCTATCCGGGACGAATTATTGTATTACTGATTTTGGCGTTATATACGGTTGTTTTTGTTACTATAACTAGTGAGCAAAAAGATAAAGAAACACGTAGAGTTTTAGCTTTAAATTTGGCGAATGAACATGATCAGATTGCAGAGATGTTATTAGAAAGTCTTGAAGAATCTATTGAAAGAGATACCGTTATTCGTGATCTCTTAACCTGGCATCATCAGAACGAGGGAGCTATCTTAGAGCATTTGCAAATGACCTATTTTAGCGGGTATTTTAGGAAATATGATTTGCAGGTTTCGGTATGTGCTCCTAATGATGATTTAACGGTTAACCTTGAAAATAGTACAGAAGTTGTTCACTGTTATACGTTTTTCGAAGATTATATTTTGAATAATGGCACAAAACTGCAAGATAGCCGGTTTTACTTTTTGGATAATTTAAATGGTCGAATTAGCTACTTAGGCAAATTTATTTTCGATAAACCCGATTGGCCAAGTGAAGTTTCTCTTTATATTTCTCTGGATTCGAAATTAGTTAGTCAGGAGTTGGGTTATCCTGAATTATTGCTCGATAGTAGAATGAATGGATCAAAAATTCTAAGCGACTATTCTTATTCTAAGTATAAAGACGGGAATTTAATGACACGTTCCGGGGAGTTTTCATATCAACTCATATTTCCGGATTACTGGAAATATGATCAAGAGTTCTTTTTTACCAGTGATCATCGATACGAACATTTAATATATAAAATAGATGATTCAACGACCATTGTCATCAGTAATAACAAACTTCGATTTATTGATGTACTGGCTTCCTTTTCCTATATTTTCGTATTTTACTATATTTTGTATACTTTGGTTTTATTCGTGTTAAACTTTCCTCATAATATCAGGGAATTTAATTACGATTTTAAGAATAAAATTAAGTTCTGGATGATAGGAGTGTTGCTACTCTCATTAATAATTGTGGGTTTTGGAACCATCTATTATAATATTAATCAGTTCGAAAGAAATTTATACGAAAGTATCAGTGAAAAAATCCAATCGGTTCTTGTGGAGATGGAACATAAGTTGGGTGGTGAGTTTGAACTGAACGAAGCTTATTCCGATTATCTTACTTATTTGTTAACGAAATTCTCGAATGTATTTTATATCGACATTAACTTATATGATGTTAATGGAAATATGTTGGCATCGTCGCGTCCGCAGATTTTTGAAAAAGGATTGATGGGGAATAAAATGAATTTAGATGCTTATAAACAGATGGTTATCAATCAGAGTGGAAAATATATTCATAGGGAATCTATTGGGGCATTAAGTTATTATTCTGCGTATGTTCCATTTACCAATGATGATAATGAGCTTTTAGCTTATTTGAATCTTCCTTATTTTACCAAGCAAAGTGAGTTAAGAAAAGAAATTTATACCATTGTAGTTGCAGTAGTCAATATTTATTTCTTTTTAATATTGCTATCGGTTATTGTAGCTATTTTTATTTCAAATAATATTACCAAACCATTGCAGTTAATTCAGGAACGCTTTAGAGCTATCGACTTGGGTAAAATTAATGAACCTATAGAATATAACAGTCATGATGAAATTGGGAGTTTAATTCGTGAATATAATAGGATGGTTAGTGAGCTGACAGAAAATGCCGATAAGTTAGCAAAATCGGAAAGAGAATCTGCCTGGCGCGAAATGGCTAAGCAAATTGCTCACGAAATAAAGAATCCATTAACACCAATGAAACTTTCTGTGCAGTATCTGCAAAAAGCATGGAAGGATGGAAGTCCTGATTTTGATAAACGTCTGGAGAAATTTTCTAATTCCCTCATTAGCCAAATTAATAATTTATCAAGCATTGCTACTGAGTTTTCAAATTTTGCTAAAATGCCAAGAGCAATTGCCGAAGAGGTTAATATTATCGCAAAACTCTCCGATACAATTAACTTGTTTGAAAGTACAGAAAACGTTAGGTTCGAATCCGAATTTAATGGTATAGATGAGTTATATGTTTATGCCGATAGAGAACAATTGATTAGTGTATTTAGTAATTTGATAAAGAATGGTATTCAGGCCGTTCCAAAGAATCGTGAAGCAGAAATAAAAATTTGTGTTGAGAAGATTAATGATTTGGTAAAAATAAGTATCAGTGATAATGGAATTGGAATCCCTGATGAGTTAAAAGAAAAACTGTTTATTCCTAATTTTACAACCAAAACCAGTGGTATGGGACTAGGTTTAGCTATTGTAAAAAATATTATCGTAAATGCAGGTGGAGAAATCTGGTACGAAACAAAACTCAACAATGGGACTACTTTCTTTGTAACCTTCCCGGTTTATAAACATTACGGATAATTTTTAATATTAAATAGTTGATAACTTATGTCTTAGGATTCGACATTACATATAAGTGTTTGCTACATAGTATTTTAGCAACATTGCATGTGCGCTGAAAATATTGAAAAAGTTAGGTTTATCATATGAAATATTTATATATTTGTTATATATTGGACTTTTTATAAGAAAATTTAAAATTTTGGGCTTTGAAAAAGAAGTTTTTATTTGCAATTATTGTTAGTTTTATTCTAGTAGCGAATGGTGGATTCGCACAAACTTCTATCTCAGGTGTTATTAATTTTTATACAGCCGTTGATTCTATTTATCCAAGCAAAGATACCATAGAGGTTGCTAATCCTGCTGACTTTCATGCCAATGATACCGTAATGATTTACCAGGTGAAAGGAGCAACACCTAAAACAGATACTTTAGATAATGAGCATAATTTTGGAAATCCAGGAAAAGATGATTTTCATAGTGCAGGAAAGTATGAGATTATTCTTATCCAAAAGGTATTAGGTAACCAGATTATTTTTAAAGCTTTTTTAAGCAATGATTATGATACCGATGATTTAGTGCAGATGATATCGGTGCCATCCTATAAAAGTGTTACTGTTGATGATGAACTAAGTTGTGCTCCTTGGGATACTCTTAATGGATTTGGGGGCGTGTTAGCCTTAATGGCCAGTGATACCTTATTTTTAAATGCTGATATAAATGTTACAGGAAAGGGTTTTTGTGGTGCGGAGCCTTTTTATTATGATTATGATAGTTATGGTAGTAATTGTGCATCAGAGGATTCTGCTTTGTATGAAGCATATTATTTTACAGAGAAAACAAATGCAATTAGTGCTGGTCGAAAAGGAGAAGGAATAGCAATGTATGATACTACATATAGCAAAGGATTAGGTCGCTGGGCCAATGGTGGTGGTGGTGGAAATGCGCGATTCTCCGGAGGTGGTGGAGGTTCGAATGGTGGTTTAGGTGGTGATGGAGGAGATGAAGATACGGTGTTTTGTAAAGCTTCTCCAAATTATGAGGGTGATTATTGGACTGGTTTAGGAGGAAGGCAAGGATTTAATCTTAATCTCATATTAAGTGATTTTGAAGCCATAAATGATTCAACTATTTATTTTGGTGGAGGTGGAGGATCAGGTACTTATGTTACTGGGAAAACAGCTTCTAATGGTGGTAATGGTGGAGGAATTGTTATTCTCATTGCTAGAGTAATTAAATCAAATAATAATAGTATAATAGCTGATGGAGAGTCTGTATCTGGTGTTGTAAGTGCTTCTGGCGGCGGCGGTGGTGGTGGCGGTACCATTGTCTTTGATGCAGAAGAAGTTGTAGGAGATGTTATAATTAATACTATTGGTGGTGTCGGTGGATGGGTTGAAAAATTAGGAGAATCAGGACCTGGAGGTGGAGGTTCAGGAGGTGTTATTTTTTGGAATAGCGTTGAGCCTTCAGGAGTAAAATCTGATTACAATGGAGGGGAAGCTGGATTTGTGGAAGAATTTTATCTTGATGAAGAAAGGTATAATGCTAATCCTGGTAAATTTGGAACAGAAAAAATTAATTATAAGGCCCCATTAACAGGTTTTTTATATAATTGGATATCGGATGATCAGGTGGTATGTGATAATATAATACCAAATTTAATTATTGGAACAGAACCGCGTGGTGGTAATGGAAGCGGACCCGATTATGAATGGTATCAAAGTCCGAATGGAAATGATAGTTGGGCATTAATTACAGATTCTATAAGAAAAGATTTTCAGCCAGCAATATTAAGTGAAACAACATATTATCAGCGAGTTGTAACTTGGGGTGGTGTAACCGATAAAGGGAATGTAGTTGAAGTTCTTGTTCAGGAAGCTATTACTGGCAATGAAATTTTTATGCCTCAAGATTCTGTTATTTGTATAGGAAACGAAGTAGATACAGTTAAAGGAACAGAATTATTTCCGGGAAATGGAGGGGATAATTTATCGTACAAATATTTTTGGGATTATAGTTTTGATAATAGCATTTGGGTGACAGAAACTGGCACAGAAGATACCTTATATAACCATGGAATAATTACTGATACCACTTATGTTCGAAGAAGAGTGATTTCCGGGGCATGCCGGGATACCGCTTCATTATATAATCCAATAATTGGTTTACCTCAAATATCGAACAATGTGATGCCATCCGATCAGGAAATTTGTAAATGGCAAATACCAGAAGAGATTATACCTGAAGAAGTCGAAGGAGGTTTAGGTGTGGGAACTTATAATTATATTTGGGAACAAAGTGCTAATAGTAGTGACTGGAATGTGATAACTGATTCTATTCGCGAAAATCTGGCTCCATCCAATTTATCTGAAACGACCTATTACAGGAGAACAGTAATTTCTGATGATTGTGAACATATCAGTGATACAATTAAAGTGAATGTTTTACCTCTTATTGAAAATGATCATATTATAACATCATCACTTATTTTTACTTGTTATGATACTGAACCGCAACTAATTGATGGTTCAACACCAACTGGAGGTAATGCATCATATACATATGAGTGGAAGAAAAGTACCGATGGTTTATCATGGACTTCTCTTCCGGATTCAGATGTTGAAGACTATCAATCGGAAGCTTTAACGGTTAAAACTTATTTTAAACGCTATGTAATTTCCGGCGAAGGAGGATGTTGCGAAAGTAATACCGATAGTATTATTGTAGATATTCATCCTTTACCAATTGCTAGATTATTACCTACAGATATTGATACAAGTTGTAGTTCAGATCCAGCAGTTTTGGATTTTAGGTTCAGATCGGGAAATAAACCTTTTACTTTAACTTACAATAACGGATATACGAATTTTACTCCATCGAATATTAACGATACCATTTATACTCCAACGGTAAACCCTGAAACTACACAAGAAAGCTTGGATTATACCTATAGCATTGTTTCTGTGGTTGACAAGAACGGTTGTGAAGCAACAGATATTGATGGATCTCATGTAATAACTGTTTATGGTTGGCCAATTGCAGATCCAGGAGACCCTGATGAAGTTTGTACATTATCGTACCAACTTGCTGCTACTGAAACTTTTGAAAATGCTAAAGGAATTTGGTCGCAATATTCTTCTATAGGAAATACAGACTTTCACAATCAAGAGACTGAGGCATTGGCAAACATTACAGTTGATACAGCCTTAGTTTATACTTATAAATGGAAGGAAACGAATTGGGAGTGTTCTGATTCTGCTTATGTGGATATCACTATGTATAAGAGACCTTATAACATTGGTGTAATAAGACCTACAGATAAAGAAGGAGATGTTGATTCAACCATACGTTTTATTGATGAATTACAACTGATTGCCCACTTTGATAATTTCGATGGGTTTAATAATCGTATCGACAAATATTGGAGTGTTTTTTCTGGATCAGCAGAACCTTCCAATGTTATTAACGATACCGTTACCTACACAGAATTAAATGATTTGGGAGGAGACTATATCGAATTTCAATGGTTTATTGATAAAGGAGTTTGTGCCGATACAACGATTATTCGTAGAATTAAATTAGATGAGATATTTACACCAACAGGATTTACTCCTAATGGTGATCTAGTGAACGATTTTGCATTATTTAAAGGTTTGGAAAATGCCGATGAGCATGAAGTAATCATATTTAATCGTTGGGGTACAGAAGTGTTTCGAGCTAATAATTTCTCCAATGAAGTAGGTTGGGATGGTAAAAATAACGATGGTAAAGATTTACCTGAAGATACATACTTTTATATATTAACCGTAACAGACGATGGTGTTACACAAACACATAAAGGATATATTGTACTTAAAAGATATTAATGATTAAAAATAACTATATATTACTTTTTACTTTTTTACTAATTTCATTTTTGGGATCTGGTCAGACTGTTAAAGAACCTGAAAGTAATTTAAAGGTTGGTCAGAGATACGAACCAATTTATAGTCAGTACTGGATTAATGGATTAGCAATAAATCCAGCGTACGCGGGTAGTAGAGAATGCTTTAGTAATACACTTTTGTCCAGAAATCAATGGATGGGTTTCGATGGAGCACCAAATACTTATACTTTAAGTAGCCATGCTCCTTTTAAGGATGAGAAGAATGCCGTTGGTTTATTTCTTTTTTACGAAGAAATAGGTGTTACCAGTAATTTTGATGTTTTTGGAAATTATGCATTTCGTTTTCAATTAGGAAATGGACGACTATCTCTTGGATTAAGAGCTGGGGCTACATTTTTTCAGGGTAATTATGCTGATATTGATGCCGATCCTGATGGATTAGTAAATGATATTTATTTGGAAAACGAATCTGAAATTTTTCCTAATGTGGGTGTAGGAGCTTATTATTATACCGATAGGTTTTTTGCAGGTATTTCAGTGCCTAAGTTAATGTCATACGAGGTGGAAAGCTCGCAAAAGAAAATGTCCGTGGCTCCTGATAATTATGATTTTTTACTTTCAGGAGGAGTTTTATTGAAAGTATCAGAAATTCTTAAATTACGACCAGCTATCTTATTTAGATATCGATTAGATAATACTTCTCAAATTGATGGAAGTTTAAATGCTATTTTATATGATGTGCTTTGGGTTGGAGGTTCATACCGAAAGAACGAATTTGCTGCTATGGTTGAATATCAGGTAAATCATCAGATAAAAGCAGGTGTAGCTTATGATTTTGCTACAGGCGATTTGGCAAGTCAGCATAATGGATCGCTGGAATTAATTTTACGTTACGAGTTTAAATATAAGGTAAGGGCTGTTAGTCCGAGATATTTTTAAAATGAAAACAGGAAATAAAATATTAATTTATGTTTTATTGGTAATATTAACTATGCCTGTAAAAGCTCAGGACTATTCTATTAGTTTATTGCCTTTTAGTACTGATCATTACGATGAGTTTGCTCCTATTTATTACAAAGGAGATATTGTGTTTTGTTCCAATAGGAAGAATACCATTTTTATTGATTATACCGATGAAAAGGAAAACCTTCCTCTCCTGGATATTTTTCTTGTCGAAGAAATAGGAAAAAATGAATGGGCAGATCCAGAGCTTTTTACAAAAGATATTAGAACTCATTTTAATGAAGGTCCTGCTACATTTAATAATAGGGGATCGGAAATATATTTTACCCGAAACAACGATGTAACAAAGAAAATAGGAAATGCCATAGATAAAAAAGATAAAAACCCATTAGGAATTTATTATTCAAAATTTAGTAGAAGAGAAGGTAAATGGAGTGTGCCTACACCATTCAAATATAATAATCCGAAATACAATTTTGCTCATCCTGCCTTAAGCGAAGATGGAAATTCTTTGTATTTTGTTTCGGATATGGATGGTGGATATGGTGGGACTGATTTATATGTGTGTGAGATGGAGAATGGTTCTTGGGGGCCACCACAAAACCTGGGACCAAATATTAACACCGAAGGAAATGAGTATTTCCCTTTTATCCATAGTACAGGTCGCTTGTATTTTTCTTCGGATGAACATGAAAGTATTGGACGATTAGATATTTTTTATTCAGAAAAAGTAAATGGAGAATGGCATAAGCCTATTCATATGGACCCACCAATTAATTCGCGATACAACGATTTTGGATTAATCATCGATGCCTTTAAAAAATCAGGAATGTTTTGTTCCGACAGACAAAGAACATCGGATGATATCTATACATTTACTCCTTTATATCCTATGTTTGAGAATTCGCAACGTCAACAGGAAAATGATTATTGTTATGTACTGTATGAAGAGGGAGCTGTAAATCCCGATACTTCCATGTTAGAATATGAATGGTCATTTGGCGATGGAAAAAAGAAAAGAGGATTAGAAGTGGAACATTGCTTTAATGGACCTGGCGATTATACTTTGGAATTAAATGTAATTGATAAACTTACAGGTGAAGTTTTTTATACGCAGGCCACATATCCTTTAAAAATTGAAGATATTGAACAAGTGTATATTAATGCTCCGGATACTGTAGAAGTTGGACAAGAAATTGCCTTTGATGGACGACAAACAAATATAAGCGATTTTCCAATTTATAAGTATTATTGGGACTTTGGTGATGGACGAAAAACAAGAGGTGTAGAAGCACGGCATATTTATACAAACCGAGGAAACTTTATTGTTCAGTTAGGTGTTGTAAGTAGAAAAGATAAAGATGGAAACACTCAAAAAAGAGGTGTTTATAAAAATATTGTTGTTGTAGGATCTTCGGGTAGAGGACGAAGAGGAAATTAAATTTATTAATAGTAAAAAAGGGAGATGATATGAAAAAGGTAGCTTTGGTTTTATTCGTATTTATGATGGCTTATAATGTTTTTTCTCAGCCAATTCCGGCCGAAGACGAAAATATTCCAAGCTTGATGACATTTGGACATAAAGCTGATATTTCCTGGGGTGATGATGATTATTCACAAACATTTTTTGTGCTTATTCCTGCTGAACATACCAGCCCGATTTTTATTCGTGTATTCGACCCTGATTGTGGTGGTGAAGTAGATGAGATCAATGGTTTTTGGGATACAAAAATGGAATACTCTATTTATGGAGGAGTAGGATGTTATGAAAATGATGATGCTCAAGGTATTGATCCGGTAGGAGACTATAAAAGTGGTAATTTGTTGGCAACAAAGGTGTTCGGTGAAAATCCACGATACGATAATAACTGGTATACTTTTGGGCCATTTAATCCAACAGAAGGTGAATTGGTAGAAAAATACGGTGGTTATGTTTTTAAGATTATTTGTGAAGGAATTACAGGCGATGATGGAAATATGTATCAGTATTTTGTAAGTACATCGCAAACAGAAAATAAACGAATCGAAGGAGCTAATGCATTTGCATACGAATATAGTTTTAGGATGCATAACGATCCTAACGAAGTTTCTCATATTTATCCTTATATCGATGATAAAACAATTAAAGTGGTGCAAAAAAACTTCGACTGGGATAATGACGGAATTATACGCGTTGTATCTGTTGGAAGAGCTGGATTGCCATGTAAAATATCCGGTGATGATGGATGGACACAAAGCGAATTTGTAATTTTAGATGAAGAAAAAAATACATCCTTAGATTTCCAATTTATCAAAAGAAAGAATCCTCCGGTAAAAAATAATAATGTGGTAATATCGGTAAAGAACCAATACGGAGAGTTATTACCTTTTTACACAATTCCTATTGGAGGTGTACCAAAGTATAAATATTCCATCGGGGTAAGAAAAAAATCAAATTAGAGAAACTATGAATGGTTTAAAAATAAAATTATCATTAGTATTATTATTAGCTGTATTTGTTCAGAATATTTTTGGACAAACCTATCAGTTTAAAGAGTACGGAATAGAAGAAGGCTTAAGTCATCCATTTGTTTATACAATAAGCGAAGATGCCGATGGTTTTATTTGGATAGGAACAGGTGAAGGTTTGTGTCAATACGATGGTTTTGAATTTAAAGTAAATGAAGAAGATGATACGCTGACCAATGGCTTTGTTAATACTAGCTATTTAGATCATAATGGTATTTTATGGTTTGGTCATAATTCAGGTGAAATTACTTATTACGATGGTATTCGGTTTAAACTTTTAAATGCCGGTGAAGGATTTAATAGTACAGTGACTGATATTACTGGTGATAATAAAGGAAATGTTTATATAGCTTTTCAAAGTAATGGGATTTTAAAAATTGATAATAATTTTAAGCTTACTTCATATTCAGAGAGCTTTAATGGCGTATTAATATATTCTATATTAGATGTTGGGAATAATAACTTTTTAATAGGAACATCGAATGGATTAAGTTTATTTTCTTTAAATGATAATGGATTTACAGAAAGTTATAAAGTTGAAGAGTTATCGTATATAACTGTACAATCTGTTGATAAAGGTAAAAATGAAGGTGATTTTTGGATTGGTACCGAAGATTCTGGGTTTTATTTATTAAAGAAAAAAGGCGAGCATTTCGATTCGTATGATATTGTAAATTTTGGAGAAAAGTATGATCTGGCATACGATAATGTGAGATCTGTATTGGAAGATAATGAGAGTATGCTTTGGGTAAGTACGTTTGGGAAAGGAATCATTAAACTTATCCCGGATGAGAATAAAGATCATAATTACTTGGATATTATTAACTATTCTACTGCAAATGGATTGGCTAATGATTTTGTGAAGACAGTTTATCAGGATTGGGAAGGTAATTTTTGGATTGGAACTTATGGTGGAGGTTTATCATTTTCCGTTGATGAAGCTTTTACTTTTCATTACAGAGATAACAAGGATATTAATGGAGATATTTTATCTATAGAAGAATCAGAAAAGAGTTTGTGGTTCGGTGGTGATAAGGTGATTTTAAAAGTAAATAAAGCCAGCAATGATATTGAAGTGTTGAATGCCAGAAATGGTGTTCCTAAAGATAAGATTGTAGCCTTATACGTAGATAAAAACAATAAACTTTGGATTGGTACCGAGCAAAACGGAATTTATCAGTTAGATATAAATACAAATAAGATAAAAGCTTATTTCAAATCAAGTAGCTCTTTGGGGAATAAGATTAATTATATTACGGGAGTTGATAATACCGTATGGGTTGCTACAGAAAATGGAGTATTTGAGTTTGATATTATATCTGGAAAAAGAAATCTATACAGTACTTCACAGGGATTACCTCATAATAGTATACAACACATTTTTGTGGATTCTGATAAAAACCCTTGGGTAGCTACAAAAAGTCAGGGAATATTCGTTTTAAATAGCGACTTAAACTACTCAATTGAAAGTAATATTAATTTTCAATTTAGGTCTATTGCTGAAGATATCAACGGAGATATTTGGGCTGTTACTTATGGTGATGGCGTATTTAAGTTCGCTCACGATAGTATTTGGTATTTTTCAACCGATAATGGTTTAAAATCAACCTACTGCTATAGTATTATTTCTGATGATGCTGGAAAAGTATGGGTAGGTCATCGACTTGGTATGAGTAGTATTGATGTTAATACAGGTGATGTTAAGGTTTATGGTACTGAAATGGGTATAACTGGCGATTGTAATAATAACGCTGTATTAAAACAAGAGTCAGGAGTTATTCTTACTGGAACAAAAGATGGTTTGATAATGTATGATCATTCGAAAGAGAAAAAAGTTAAGTTTGCTCCTAAACTGAATATTTCTGAAGTATTACTTTCTGATGAACCGATTAATTTCAAAGAACCAATTAATTTACCATACAAGGTATATAAGCTGAATATTAATTATGTAGGCTTAAGTTATAGCAATCCAAATGGAGTAACTTACCAATATAAGTTGGACGGTTATGATTTAGAATGGTCTAAAGTAACATCAGACAGAGAGGTTTATTATCCAAGAATTGAAGATGGTAATTATACTTTTATTCTCAAAGCATGTAATGCTGATGGATTTTGTGTTGAAGAACCTTTAGAAATTAAAATTACAATTAAACCGCCATTCTGGAAAACCTGGTGGTTTATTACCTTATCGATTTTAATTGGTGCGGGATTAATCTATTTTTATATTAAGTATAGGGAAAGAAAACAAAAGGCCTTACAAGAGTATCTAGAAAAAGAGTTAACTGCACGTACCAAAGAAGTTGTTGAACAAAAAGAAGAACTTGAAGTAAAGAATAGGGATATTACCGATAGTATTAATTATGCTCAAAGAATTCAACAAAGTATTTTACCTTCTGTAAATACCATCAATGAGAATTTCTCCGGAGCATTTGTATACTACAAACCTCGTGATATTGTGAGTGGTGATTTTTATTGGTACGATCGTGTCAATGATGATAAGTTTTTAATTGTTTGTGCCGATTCTACTGGTCATGGTGTTCCTGGAGCATTTATGTCGATGATTGGAACAACTTTAATAAAAGATATTTGTTTACGTAAAGATATTGAATCTCCTTCTGATGTATTACAACAACTCGATAAGGAGTTACAAAGTACCTTAAATCAGAATATTGATGCTGAGCGTGCTCACGATGGTATGGATATTATTGTTTGTGAGATTGATGTAAATTCGCATTATATGAGATTTTCATCCGCAATGCGACCGCTAATTCTTTATAAAGATAAGGAATTGCAGTATGTTAAAGGAACCAAAGCGTCGATTGGTGGTGATCCAAAAGCGGAAAAACGTTTCGAAAATGTAGGCTTCCAATTACATGAAGGAGACATTATTTATATGTTCTCTGATGGTTATCCGGATCAATTCGGAGGACCAAGAGGTAAGAAGTTTAAACTCGACAGGGTAAAGAATATGTTAGCAGACGTTTGTGATAAACCAATGGAAATTCAGCATGAGTATGTTTCAAAAACATTTGGGGAATGGAAAGGCAAATTGCAACAAGTTGATGATGTATTGTTTATGGGAGTGCGTTTGTAGCAATTACTCTGTATCGTTAATATCGATTATTTTATTTAAGATAGCATAAATTGTTAAACCCGGAACTGTTTTTATACCTAGTTTCCGGGTTATGTTTTTTCGGTGAGTTACTACAGTGTGTGTGCTTATAAATAGTTTATCAGCAATTTCTCTATTAGAATATCCTAGGGCAATATTTTTTAAAATATCTGCTTCTCGTCTACTAATTATCTCTTCTTGGTTTTCATGCTCTTTTTTACTTGTGTTTTGTTTACCAATAAGACGTTCAACTTTTTTAATAATTTGTTTCTGACCATCATTAATATTTATACTTTCTACCCAATTAATTTCTTGTGACAGTTTAATAGTATGGTGGGTTAATGCAATTAACTTTTGATCTGAAATCTTTTTAATTGTTTTTTGAAAATCAGAAGTAATTAATATAGGGTTGATGATTAGAAAATCAAATTCATTTTTATCCAGAGCCAATAGATCATCTATATTATTGAATTTATTTTTGACTTCAGTATTAGGAATTTTTTCAATAATAGTCGATAATCCTTTTCGGATAATATAAGATTCTTCACATATGATAAAACTACATTTACTCATCATTTTACTATTTTGAAGATCTTAAAAGAATGGCCTTTTCCATCTCTCTTATTTTTGGAACAAGAACTTTATCTTCTATTCTTGAATGATCGTTAATATCTTTTTCAAGATAGAATAATTCATACAGCAGCTTATTACAAAGTTTTGAGTTCTTAGGTTGAGGTAAATACTTAATTATAATATTTTTAAGGTCAAAAAGCTTTTCTTCAATATTATCGTGCTCATTCTGAAAAATATCTATCGAATAGGTATTCATTAGCTTAATAATAGATTTATCAACAGTTTCAGAATTATATGCTTTTTCTATTGCAAGCGTATAAGGAAAAACAACTTCCTCTTCACGCTGTGTGTGATTTAAAAGCTCATTCTTATAATCGTTAAAGAATTTTTTAAGCAGAACAATATTATCTTTTTGAGTAAAACAGGTATCAACCATTTCTTCAATTAAGAGCTCAATTTCTGGCACCTTAATCTGATGATAATCGGAATGAGTTTTTTGCAAATAATCTGTAATTAGGCTAACAGAAAATGTTTGCAGATGTTTCTTAGGAAAGTAATCTTTGTCAATAAAAGCATTGATCATTTCTAAGAAGAAATCAATGTCAACCTGGTTGTTTTTACAAACTTCATCAACAGATTTATCTCCAAAACCTAATTCAATTCCAAATCGGTTGAGTATGGTTAATGAAAAGTAATTCATGTGAATTACTTCGGCCATTTTTAAATCCTTTGTGATTAGCATTTCATATTATTTTATAGAAATAAAACAAGGCATAACAAAAAATGTTAATTCCATTCCGGCACTATTAATTCGGGTGTTGTTTCTAGGTTGCTAAGATTATAATCTCTATCCATAATTTGGAAATCATACTTTATAGTATCATTTTGTCGGTTAATAAAGTATATCTTAACTTCCATTTCTCCTCTAATATATTTTCTATAAACACCTTCTTCAAAATACGGTAAAAGATAATTTATGGTATCTGTACTATGAAAAACATCATTTGATTTGGTGTATTCGTAAATAAAAATATCACTAATTTCTTCACTAATTATTGTATCAGAATTTTCATAAAAACCGATATCTCCATTTCCATCAGTAAAGTCAAAACTTAACAGGCCAATTTGGTTATTAAATCCATCTACTGTTTCAATTTCGAAAGTAAAACTCTTGAATTTTACAGAAGGTGCTTCGGAATAATCTTCCGTTTTTTCACAACTGTAGATAACAGCAGATAGCAATATGACTAACCAAATATTTTTCACGTTTATTTTTTTCTCATATAAATCTGTACCGGTGATCCTGTAAAGTCAAAGTTTTCGCGCAGTTTGTTTTCTAAATACCTTTTATATGGCTCTTTTACATACTGAGGTAAATTACAGAAGAAAGCAAACGAAGGATAATATGTACTTAATTGAGTTACATATTTAATCTTAATAAATTTTCCTTTAACAGAAGGTGGCCCATAAGCTTCAATAGCTTCCTGCATAATTTCATTTAACTTGGCAGTAGGGATTTTACGAGTTCTGTTTTCATAAACTTTTTTAGCTTCTTCGAGTACTTTGTGAATACGCTGTTTATTAATTACCGAAGTAAAGATGATAGGAACATCAACAAAAGGAGCAATCTTTTGCTTTATTTTTTCGGCAAATTCCTTTGAGGTATTTGTTTCTTTTTCAATAAGATCCCATTTATTTACAAGGATAACAAGTCCTTTTTTATTTTTTTGGATCAATCGGATGATATTTAAATCCTGAGATTCCATGCCCTGTGTAGCATCAATTAAAAGAAGACACACATCTGCTTTTTCAAGCGATCTTATGGAACGTAAAACGGAATAAAATTCAAGATTTTCTGTTACCTTACCTTTTTTTCTGATACCGGCTGTATCAACTAAATAAAAGTCATGGTCAAACTTATTGTATCGTGTATAGATCGAATCTCTTGTTGTTCCGGAAATAGGAGTTACAATATTTCTTTCTTCGCCAATTAATGCATTTATCAATGATGATTTTCCAACATTTGGACGGCCAACTACAGTGTATTTTGGTAGTTCCAGTTCTTCTTCCTCTTGTTCTTTGTCGATATACTTTACAATTTTATCGAGCAATTCACCCGTACCACTTCCATTAATTGAAGAGATACAAAACGGATCGCCTAATCCAAATTTATAAAATACATTAGAATCTAATATTCGTTGATTATTATCTACTTTATTAGCTACAAGAATAACATTCTTATTTGATTTTCGAAGAATTTCGGCAACAGCTTCATCTAAATCTGTAATTCCACTGATGACATCAACCACAAACAAAATTAGATTTGCTTCATCCATGGCAATATCTACTTGTTTTCTAATCTCCTCTTCGAAAATATCATCTGAATTTCGAATATATCCTCCTGTGTCAATGACAGAAAATTCTTTACCAGTCCATTCTGCTTTTCCATATAATCGGTCACGTGTTACCCCACTTGTTTCATCAACAATGGCCTGTTTTGTTTCGGTTAAACGATTAAAAAGGGTCGATTTACCTACATTTGGCCTTCCTACTATTGCTACAATCATAATGTGAATTTTAATATATTAATTTGCTGATAATGGTATCAAGCTTATCAATAATTAGTTTTGAATCGTTTATTAATTTACTTTTTTGTGAATTAAAATCTTCATTTTTAATATCTAAGGAATTTAATAATTCTACAGATTTTTTTGCACTTGTATGACATTCTCTTAAGTTACTTGCAAAATCCTCATTCTCTTTGGCATTGACTGCATCGATATATTTAGTAGATACAGCACCAATATTTCGTTTTAGTTCTATGCTAACTAATTCAGGGAATGTTTTTTCAAGGCTTTTAATTAAGCTTATTCCTTCAACTGCAAAATCGTATGTTTGCTTTTCTAATTCTCTCATATCTTATTTAAACATTATATCCAAATCCGCGTAAAGAACGATCTTTATCACGCCAGTCTTTACTTACTTTGACATGTATTTCTAAAAATACTTTTTTGCCGAAAAATGCTTCAATATCTTTTCGGGCATCTGTTCCAACTTTTTTTAATGCCTGTCCCTTATGTCCTATGATTATTCCTTTTTGCGAAGGTCGAACAACATGGATGTTAGCCATTATTCGAAGTAATTTCTCCGTATCTTTAAATTCTTCAATCTCAATTTCTACAGAATAAGGAATTTCTTTTTGATAGTTTAACAAAACCTTCTCACGAATAATTTCTGAAACAAAAAATCTTTCCGTTTTATCTGTCAATGAATCTTTAGGGAAAAATGGAGGACCTTCTGGTAATAATTCTACAATACGTTTGAAAACCTGATCCAGGTTAAAATTATTGATAGCGGAAATAGGCATTATTTCTGCTTTTGGAAGTATTTTTTTCCATATATCAACAAGCTCTTCGAGTTTGTCCTGATCGCTTAAGTCAATTTTATTGATGAGTAATAAAACGGGAACATTGGTTTCCAATAAACGATCGATGTATTTCTGATTTTTATCGAAAGTTTCAACAACATCTGTTATGTATAACATGATATCGGCATCTTCGAAGGCTGTACCTACGAAACCCATCATTTTTTCCTGCAGCTTATAATTGGGCTTTAGTATTCCCGGTGTATCAGAATATACAATCTGATAATCTTCGTCGTTTACAATTCCCATGATCCTGTGTCGGGTAGTTTGCGATTTTGATGTAATGATCGATAGCTTTTCACCAACCATTGCATTCATTAAGGTCGATTTCCCTACATTTGGATTCCCAATAATATTTACAAAACCTGATTTATGTGGCATTATATATTGTTCAAAAATTTTTTACAAAGATAAGAGAAATTTTGGCTAAACCTTTTTATTCTGAGATTGTATGTAAAGAAAGTAAGTGATTGTTTATTTGAGTGTAAATAATAGAATAGTGATTCAGGAAGATGTTATTAGTGTTGATTTTAGCAATAAATTTCATTATCTTCAATGTTTAAAGAATATGATCTGGGAAGTTTCAGATGAGGTAATATATTTTTTAGATTCAACTAAATGATTATGCCTATGAATGATTTGTTTCAAGATCCTAAGTTTTGTAACCTGGAAGGTAATAAAATAGCATATTATCGCCATGGGAAAGGTGTACCTGTTTTATTCGTTCATGGAATAACTACCTATTCTTTTATTTGGAGAAAAATACTTCCTTTTTTTATTCATGATTATGAAGTTATAGCAATTGATTTACTTGGATGTGGTGATTCAGATATTCCATTAAATGAAGATTTTTCCTTAAAGAGACAAGCTCATCTTATCAAGCAATTTGCTGATAGCTTAAATATTGGTAAATTCCATTTAATTAGTCATGATGTAGGAGGTGGAATAGCACAAATATTTGCGGTTAATTATCAGGAAAACTTATTAAGTGTAACCCTTATTAATAGTGTTGCCTATAATTTCTGGCCTGTACAGCCAATTGTTGCTATGCGAACACCTATTATAAGACAAATTGCTATTGCTTCTTTGGATTTCGGTATGTTTAGTTTAATTGTTAAACGGGGACTATATCATAAATCAAACTTATCAGAAGAATTGATGGATTTATTCTGGAAACCTATGAGATATAAACTTGGCCGAAAAGGATTTTTGCATTTCGCCAAATGTTTAAACAATAGTAATTTGACTGAAATCGAAAAAGATATTCAAAAGTTGACAGTACCAGTGCTTATTATTCGAGGTGAAGACGATGTGTATTTAAGTGGTGTTATTGCAGAAAAATTACATTCTGAGATAGCTCATAGTAAATTGATAAAAATAGAAACAGGAGGGCACTTTATTCAAGAAGACGAACCAGAAAAAGTATCGGATCACATATTAAATTTTATTGGCAAATTAAATAAGTAACGACTTGGATAAGCATAAAATAGAGCAAGAGCAAAAGATCAAAATTCTTGAGCGTGAAAATGAATTTCTCTCATCGAAAGCAGAAGAAAATCAGTTGCTAAGTAAGGCATTTGAAGAAATATATGAACACGAAGATACAGATTCTATCTATACTGATATCTTAGAACATATTTCTATTTTATTAGATATTCAATATGCAGGAGTATTTAGATTTAACAATGATTTATTGGTCAATTTAAGAAGCTATTCATTAAAAGAAAATGAGGACTATCTTCGATCAGATATTATAATTCCTTCTGAAATTAAGAAAAAAAGTTTTGGACCAAAAAGCTCTTTTATTATTGATTCAGAGGCTTTAATTTTCTTTAAGGAGCTTATCGGGTTTATTCCTATAGAGGTAGTAACAATACCAGTTCATCAAGAAGCAAGGTCTGATGTTTTTTTTGTTTTAATCAATAATGATGAATATAAAACATTACAAGATAGGATACTTTTAATAGAGAAGATTGCAGATATAACTTCCATTAAACTGGAGAAAATTTACTATAAGGAGAAACTTAAGAAAGTAAATGCAGAACTTGAGCAAAGAGTTGATGAAAGAACCAAGGAGCTTACGGAGTTGAATGAAAAGCTGTCTAAAAGCATTTCAAGAATTCAAAATATAAACACAGAGCTGGAAGAAGCAAAGGAATATGCTGAAGAAAATGAAAGGAAATTTCAAATTATTATTGAAAATTCTATCATTGCTATTTATAGTCTCAATCTTGAAACTGGAACCTACGATTATTTAAGTCCATCAATAAAAGATATCTATGGTTATACTGCAGAAGAGTTTATTAGGGGAGGGTTAAAAACCTCGATAACAAGATTTCATCCGGAGGATGTTGCAAAAATAGAGAATCATTTGAACGGATTACTAGAAAAGAAGTTGAAAGAATTTTCTCCAACTGTAGAATATCGATTTTTACATCCTGAGAAGGGATACCGGTGGATGAGCGATACCCGGGCCGTAATTTTTGATTCGAACAGTAAACCTATTTCTTTAATAGGTTTTGCGATGGATATTACAGAACAAAAAGTAGCCCAAGAGAGGCTAAAAGAAGCAAAGGAAAAAGCAGAAGAAAGTAACAAGCTCAAAACAGAGTTTATTAATAATATGTCGCATGAAATAAGGACTCCTTTAAATGGTATTCTCGGATTTTCAAGTTTTCTAGATAATCCAGATTTAAGTAGCGACGATCGAAATAATTATGTAAGAATAATTCAAAATAGTGGGAAACAGTTGATGCGAATTATTGAAGATATTTTGGAAATTTCAAGGTTAGGAACAAAACAAGTGAAGCTAATTAAAGAAAGAGTTTGTATCAATGAATTACTTGCTGAACAGCATTCTATTTTTGAGATAAAAGCTAAAGATTCTGATTTGTCATTCTATATAAATAAGAAATTAGATGATATTAATAGTACAATTTTTACCGATAAAGCCAAGTTAAGAAAGATTGTTAGCAATTTAATTGAAAATGCTATTAAATATACTAATTCAGGGTTTGTTGAGTTGGGCTGTCAGTTAGTAAAACCTGAAAGTAATGTTATTCCATCAAAAAGGAATAAAACTAAATTTATTCAGATTTATGTAAAAGATTCTGGAGTAGGAGTAAGTGATGGGTTTAAACAAAAAATATTTGAAAGGTTTGTGCAAGAAGAACAAGGACTTTCAAGAACTGTGGGTGGACTTGGTTTAGGATTGTCTATTGCAAGTGAAAATGCAAAACTGCTGGGTGGTGAAGTAAGTGTGGAATCAGAAAGAGGGAAAGGTTCCACATTTTATATTACGATTCCTTATAATAACGATACTAGCTTATATAACGATAACGAAAGTGTAGTTAATAAAATATTAAAGAATATATCAAGTAAAAGTAAAAAGGTTTTAATTGTTGAAGATGAATATGTTAATTATCAATATTTATTAGCTCTTCTTGAAAATTTAAATCCTGATATTGAAATTCTGTATGCAAAAAATGGTATTGAAGCGATAGACTTATGTAAAGAAAACGATGATATTAACATTATATTGATGGATGTTAAGATGCCTGTTATGAATGGATTAGATGCTTCGCGAGAAATTAAAAAGATAAGACCGGATATTAAAATTATTGCACAAACAGCATATGCAACTCAGGAAGACAGAGTGGCTACAAAACAATGTGGATGCGACGACTATTTGTCAAAACCAATAGCTCAGGAAGATTTTAATATTTTAATGATGAAATACCTGGGATCTTAAATTATACCATTTTTATATCTTACCGAGAACTTATTTTGCTCAATTAAAAAACTCAAATTACATTTGTCGCACTAAAAATTATACAAATGAGTTTTATATATTATTTTGATCTTATTGGAACATTTGTTTTTGCAATAAGTGGTGTTCTAACAGCTTCGAGCAAAAAATTCGATGTATTTGGAGCCTCGGTTATTGCATTTGTTACCGCTATTGGAGGTGGAACTATCCGTGATATGCTCATAGGTAGTCATCCGGTAGGTTGGATTAATGATTTAAATTATTTGTATGTAATTATAGGTGCTATCTTAGTTAGTATTATTTTTAAAAGACATATTATTAAGCTTCGTAAAACATTGTTTTTATTTGATACAATAGGAATAGGTGTATTTACTATTATTGGTGTACAAAAATCGATTGATTTAAATATATCTCCAGTCATTGCTATTATGATGGGAACAATTTCGGCTGTTTTTGGAGGTGTTATTCGCGATATATTAACCAACGAAACTCCGTTGATTTTTAGAAAAGAGATTTATGCTACACCTTGCTTAGCAGGAGGAGCATTGTATTTATTACTATTGCAATTAAATTTGAATCCTGGATTAATATCTTTAATAACAGCACTGTTAATAATCGGAATACGATTAATCGCTGTTAAAAAATCATGGTCTTTACCAAGAATCCAATAAAATATCTTATTTGTATTTTGACAGGTAAGCGTTAGAAACAGGGCTTTTCATTATAATATATTACTAATATCTACTATAAAACATGAAAAACTACTATAAATATAGTATAAAATAAAAAAATATAGTATATTTGAAAAAATAGTAGATATGAAAGAAATTACAAAAGCACAAGAAGACATCTTAAAAGCGATGTGGAAAATTGGCGAAGGAGCGGTAAGTGATGTACTTGAAATCTTACCGGATCCAAAACCGGCATATAATACTGTAGCAACTGTTATTAAGGTTTTAGAAAAAAAAGGATATCTGACTCATAAAACATATGGGAAGACCAATGTTTATTTTCCTTTGGTAACAAAAAAGGATTATGCCGGAAATATCTTAAAAGATACGTTTAAGAATTTGTTTAATGGATCTCTTAATTTAATGTTTTCGCATTTTGTAAAAAACAAAAAAGTAAGTTTGAATGAGTTAGAAGAACTTCGAACACTTTTAGATGATGAGATAAAAAAATATAATCAATAATTTATTTGTTATGAGATTTATATTGATTTCAGCAGTCTGTGTAAGTGCTGCTTATATTATTTACAGATTATTTTTTAGAAAAGAAACCAATTTTCATCAACTTCGAGCTTACTTGTTGGTTTCGATAATTATTTCTGTATTATTACCTTTTAATACCTATAAAATAAATCCTTCTTTTCTTCAGAATAAGAGTGCTGTTTCAGAAATTAATTTTTGGAAAAATCATGCTGTAAATACAGAAGCAACTAATGCAAAAATCGGATTGAACTTAGAAACGGAAGTCCAAAAGAGTTTTACTGTAGATTGGATTAGACTTATCCGATGGTCGTATATTTTGATTGTATCTGTTTTATTGTTTAGGATTTTACTTCAGGTTATATTTTTAGTATATAAATATCTTATTTCAGAAAAAGAGAAGTGTGGTAAATATGTTCTCATTCGAAATCATCGATTTAAAAACTCTTTTTCTTTTTTTAAATGGATTTTTATCGATGATAAAGAAAAATCTGAAAAAGAAGTTCAAAGTATTATTGCCCATGAAATGGTTCATGCCAAACAATATCATAGTGTTGATATTGTTATTATGGAAATTATGGTAGCAGTAATGTGGTTCAATCCATTGGTATGGATGATGAGGAAATCAATTCATCTTGTACATGAGTATCTTGCTGATGAGGGAGTTTTAAGTAAAGGAATTGATAAGATATCATACCAGGAGCTTTTAATAAATCAGGTTGCCGAAGAAAAACTAATTAGTATATCATCAAGTTTTAACCAATCATTAATAAAAAAACGAATTGTTATGATGAATTATGAGAAAATACTTAAGAAATCCAAGTATGCCAGTTTAATCTTTATACCTGTTGCTCTATTTCTTTTTATTGGTATATCATGTATTAACGGGCAACATACAGAAGAAGAAAAGGTTGTTAAAGAAAAGGTTGTTAAAGAAAAAGTAGTAGAAGAAAAAGTTGCGGCTGCTATTTCTCCTACAAAAATGAATGTTTTATATGTGGGTATTGATAACCCCATTAAAGTTGCTGTTTCTGGCTATGAAAGTACTGAAATTGATGTTGCAATAACTAATGCGAGTATTCGTGGAAAAGAAGGAGAGTATATAGTTAATCCAAAGAGACCTGGAAGTTCAATTTTTGTAGTGCGGGCTAAAGGAGAAGTTGTTCAGCAAACTACCTTCAGAGTGAAAGGATTGCCTGATCCAATGGTAATGGTTGCCGGGAAAAGAGGGGGAGAAATTTCTAAAAATGTTCTTCTGGCACAAGAAGCCGTATTTGCTATGATGGCAAATTTTGATTTTGATATTGAATTTAAAATAGAAGGTTTTACGGTTTCAACTACTGATGAAGATGGTTATTATATTGAAGTAAATTCAGGCTCAAATAAGATAACTAAAGAACAAAAACAACTCATAGAAAATTGTCCGGTGGGAGCAAGGGTAAATTTTGAACAAGTAACAGCAAAAGGACCTGATGGAACTATTAGGAAGTTGCCAGCCATTGTTTTTAAAATTGTAGAATAATTAAAAATTATTTATAGATTTTTACTTTGTGTAGCTTTGTATATTTTTTGTGAAACTTTGTGTAATAGTATTTTGTAATTATAACACAAAGGCGCACAAAGGAAGCACGAAGTTACACAAAGATGCCCTCTTTTTATAAGCCAATAGTTAAACTTAATTTATACGAAAAATTATTAGCAGTTTTATTAAACTCATAAGGGCCGTAGCGATAAAAAATACCAAATCCATAACCAATAACAGACGACTGTAAGATATTATTTAATAGTATACCTCCCTCATAAAATCCTTTGTCGTATGATTTTATTGGCGTTGAATCGAAATGATATTTTTTGTCAGAAAGGCTTCCTAAACCATAATTGTGTACAATAATTATTTTGGGAGAAGAAAATATTGTTTTGTATAAGTATCCAAAATCATGTTTAAAAAATACTGAGAAAAATCGGTCTGTATAAAATTCGCCCATTCGCATGGTACCAAAACTATTTTCAGCTTCAATGCTAAACGACTGATAACTTCCATGTCCATTATAAAGTTTAGTTAAAGGGATGTGCCCATCAGCTAATCCTCCAACAAGGGTAAGTTTTGATTCTCCTAAATGCTGGATATTGAAAGTCTTCGTTATTTTAGCTTCTATTTTTGTGTACTGAAATTCTCCATTAAACCAATTCGTTCCCTGGGTGATATTCCCATAAAGAACAGGATAGTTTGTTTCTAATGTATATTTTGATTCTGATATTTGCTTTTGTTTTTCGTGGTATGCATAACGAAATTGTAACCCAATTTCACTAAACTCGAAATTATTAACAGAATTAATAAGTGATTCTCCAAAAGAATAATTATCGGTAGAGTTTACATAAGAATGATTTACAAATAAATTTAGTCGTAAATAATGAATAACTGACGAACTTAACTCCAAGTGAAATTCTTCAACTAAGTCCATTTTATCGATCATAAATTTACGGTAAACCTCAGACGAGATTATATGCTGGGTTTTTAAAAACTTGTATCCAGATTTTTCTGCAACATCATAACTGTAATTAAAACTTAATTGGCTTTCTGATTTTTCATGGATGTTAAGATTTATTTTACCTCCATATTTCCAATCTTCATCTTTAAAACCATGTCCAAAATAACCTCCTATCGACAAAACTCTAGATAATTGTTTGGTTGTATTTAAACCAAAGCCAAGTCGCAGACCTTCGTAGCAATTATAATCAATAAGTTTCCAAATTGGAAAATTGAAATAGCCAATCGTAAGAGAATTGTTTGTTATAAGTTCAAACTGTCTTTCTTCAAGTTCAACTTCTTCTGCGTGTTTTATACTATCAATTAGTTGCCAGGCTCTTATTTCTGTTTCAGAAACAGATGAATTGACTTGAATGGTATCATTGGCATTTTGTGCATTAACTTTGAACGTAATGCATAATAAAATAACTGAATAAATCAGAATATATTTATTCATTAGATAACATAGTAAATTTTAACCTGTTAAATTTACTTAAAAGATTTTCTTTTTAGAATAGAAATTTCTTGAGGAGTTAAAAATCTCCACTTTCCTCGAGGTAAATTCTTTTTGGTTAAGCCGGCAAAATATACACGATCAAGTTTTTTAATTTTATATCCCATCGATTCAAAAATCCTTCGTACAATTCTATTTTGTCCTGAATGGATTTCAATTCCAATCTGGGTTTTATCATCTTCGTTAATATAACTTAATGCATCGGCTTGTATAAAATCCTCACCTAATTGCAGACCTTCTATAACTTTTAACATGTCATTCTTGGTAAGATCTTTATCAAGCTGAACATGATAAATTTTCTTTTTATTGTAACTTGGATGAGTAAGCTCTTTGGTTAATTCACCATCATTGGTTAACAGTAATACACCGGTTGTATTTTTATCCAGGCGTCCAACAGGGTAAACCCTTTCTGGGCATGCATTTTTAACAATGTCGATAACCGTTTTTTCTGCATGTTTATCTCTAACGGTAGTAACAAAATCTTTGGGCTTGTTTAAAAGAATGTAAACTTTTTGTTCGCGGCTTACTTTTTTGCCTTTATATCTGATATCATCTTTTGGAGATACTTTGATCCCTAACTCCTTAACAACCTTTCCGTTTACAGAAATTTCACCTGATTTGATTAATTCATCAGCATCGCGACGAGAACATATTCCTGCATTGGATAAGAATTTATTTAAACGAAGAGGTTCATTCCATTTTGCTATTTCTGGTTTGAATTCTCCCTTTTCTCTTTTACCTTTTTTAAAAGATGATTTTCTATTAGAAGTATTCTCTCTTTTATCTCTTCTGTTCTCTCTCTCCATTGCGCTGATTATCTTATTGATGGTTTCTAAATATTACGAATCGCAAAGTTAGTATATTAATTTATCCTTTTGGTAGATTCATGAGATTTAAATGTTGCGAAAGGTTAAAAAATATTAAAATTTGTTTCTAGTTGTTCTATATTATCTATCTTTATTCGAATTTTAAACGAGGATAAAGAATTTAAGTCTATAAGTTATGACATTAATAAAATCAATTTCAGGCATTAGAGGAACCATAGGAGGAAAATCAGGAGAAGGATTAAGTCCTTTAGATACAGTTAAGTTTGTTTCATCATATGGTAAATGGGTAAAGCAAAGAGCAAATAAGTATAAAGTAAAAGTTGTTGTAGGTAGAGATGCTCGAATTTCGGGCGAAATGGTGAGCCAAATTGTAGTTGGTACATTAATGGGTATGGGAATAGATGTGGTAAATATTGGTTTAGCTACTACACCAACAACAGAGATTGCTGTTCCTGTTGAGAATGCCGATGGTGGAATTATTTTAACCGCAAGTCATAATCCAAAACAATGGAACGCATTAAAATTATTAAATGAGAAAGGGGAGTTTTTATCTGCTTTAGATGGTGCCGAAATTTTAGACTTTGCTGAAAAAGAAGATTTTACTTATGCGCAAGTTGATGATTTAGGTAAGGTAACTGAAAGAAATGATTTTTTGGATATACATATTCAACAAATCTTGGATTTGCCTTTAGTTGATGTAAATGCTATTAAAGAAGCAAATTTTAAAGTTGTAGTTGATGCAGTAAACTCTGTGGGAGGAATTGCCATACCAGCTGTTTTAAAAGCATTAGGAGTAAATGAAGTTATTGAGTTGTATTGTGAGCCAAATGGAATATTTCCTCATAATCCGGAACCTTTACCTGAAAATCTAACAGAAATTTCGCAGCTTGTAAAAGATAGTAATGCCGATTTAGGTTTTGTTGTTGATCCTGATGTAGATCGTTTAGCTATTGTAAACGAAAATGGTAGTATGTTTGGCGAAGAGTATACTTTAGTAGCTGTTGCCGATTATATATTGCAAAATAAAGTGGGAAATACGGTTTCAAATCTTTCTTCTTCAAGAGCTTTGAAAGATGTTACGAATAATCATGGAGGTAATTATTTTGCAGCTGCCGTAGGAGAGGTGAATGTTGTTGAAAGCATGAAAACGAATAATGCAATTATTGGAGGAGAGGGTAATGGTGGTATCATTTACCCTGAATTACATTATGGACGTGATGCCTTGGTGGGAATTGCATTGTTTTTAACACATTTGGCAAAAACAAAAAATAAATGTTCCGATTTGAGATCACGATACCCTGAGTATGTTATTGCTAAAAAGAAAATGGAATTAACGCCACAAATTGATGTTGATAACATACTAAATTCAATAAAAAATAAGTTTACTAATCAGGAAATTATTGATATTGATGGTGTAAAGATTGAGTTTGACCATGGATGGGTTCATTTAAGAAAATCAAATACGGAACCAATTATTAGAATTTATGCTGAGAGTAGAGATTTGAATAGCGCAAATCAATTAGCTGATAAGATTATTAATGAAATAAAAACCTTGTTATAAAAAAGAAAATGAAGAGAAAACATTATGTCATTATTGCATCAATAGTTGCAGTAATTATTATGGGTCTTTTATTAAGACCTGGGAAAGGAGATGCCCAAAAACAATTAACTGTTGCTGTTGAAAAAGGAGAATTTGAAATTTTAGTATCTATAACTGGAGAGCTCGAAGCTATTAGTTCAGTTGATGTTATGGGACCGCTTGAATTAAGAAATAGTAGATCGCTTAGAATCAGAGAGATTAAAATTCAGGATCTGGTACCTGAAGGAACAGTGGTTGATTCTGGTGAATATGTTGCAAGCCTCGATAAAACGGAGTTGAGCACGAATATAAAAGATTTAGAAGATGAGGTAGAAACTTCGGAATCTCAATATATGAAAACTCAGCTCGATACAGCAATGCAATTGCGCGAACTGAGAGATCAACTGGTTAACTTAGAATTTACTTTAGAAGAAAAACAGATTGTTCTAGATCAGAGTAAGTATGAACCTCCTGCAACAATACGTCAGGCAAAAATTGATCTTGAAAAAGCACAAAGGGCTTATAATCAAGCTAAAGATAATTATTCTTTGAAGGTTCAACAAGCAGAAGCCAACATGCGTGAAGCTGCCATTAACTTAGATCAGGATAAGAGAAAAGTTGAACAAATCAAAAAAGTGATCGATAAGTTTATCATTTTTGCTCCTCAATCGGGAATGGTAATTTATAAAAAAGAATGGAGCGGACAGAAAAGAAAAGTGGGATCAACCATTAGTCCCTGGGATTTGGCTGTAGCTACTTTGCCAGATCTCTCTGTGATGAACTCAAAAACTTATGTCAACGAAATAGATATAAGTAAAGTTAAAACAGGACAAGAAGTGAGAATTGGGGTTGATGCTTTCCCTGAAAAGAAATATACCGGAGAGGTAATTCAGGTAGCAAATATAGGAGAACAGTTACAAAATACAGATGCTAAGGTTTTTGAGGTATTAATCGGTGTCGATCAGTCGGATAGTATTATGCGCCCTGCCATGACAACCAGCAATCAGATTGTAACCAATGTTTACGATGAGGTGTTATTTTTACCTCTTGAAGCTATTCATAACGAAGATAGTTTAAGTTTTGTTTACACTAAGAGCGGGAAAAAGCAGATTATAATACCCGGTGAATCGAATGAAAATTATATTATTATAGAGCAAGGACTGGAAGAAGGAACAGAAGTATATTTATCGGTTCCAGAAAATGCTGAAAAGTTTAAGCTTGCTGGTGAAGATCTTGTAGCTATTATTAAAGAGCGCGAGACCCAGAAAAAAAATGAAGAACAAAAACGGAGGGAAGAACAAGCTGCTCAGCAAAATAAACGAAAGCCTAATGGACACAGACCAAGAAGACCTGGTTCTAAATCGTAAGCTTTATGTTTAACAGATATTTTCATGATATAGAAATAGCAGTTGAATCATTGCTTTCAAATAAATTGAAATCCATTTTAACTGCGCTGGGAATTATATTTGGTACCGCTGCTGTAATCAGTATGTTGGCTATTGGTAACGGAGCTCAGCAAGAGATTCTGGAGCAAATTAAAATGGTTGGAGTCAATAACATTGTTATTACTCCTACAACAGATATGTCTGATGAAGAAAATAGCCAGTCTTCAGAAGGTTCAGAAGGCGAAACCAAAAAACAAAAATTCTCTCCGGGATTAACAATGAAAGATTTAGATGCTATTAAAAGTATTGTTCCTTCAGTGAAAAGAATTACTCCCGAAATTGTTGCTAAATCGTTTGTGGTTCAGAATGGGAAAAGGGTTGCAGCAAAAGTGATTGGTGTAGATAATGATTACTTTGATGTGTACAATATAAAACTTGAAAAAGGACAATTGTTTAATGAGTTTCAAGTAGAAAATGGTATTCCCGTTTGTGTAATTGGTGCCAATATTAGTGCTAAAGTATTTAGTGATGTTGATCCTGTAAATCAGTATTTAAAATTTGGACATGTTTGGTTGAAAGTGGTAGGAATATTGGAAAAATCGGATGTAAACCTTTCTGCTGCTGATAATGCAGGTGTGAATGTTGTAAACGATAATGTTTATATTCCGGTGCAAACTATGCTGATGCGATATAAAAACAGAGCATTAATTAACTCTAAGAGTCTAAGTGGAGGTAGTAGCTTTTTTGGTGGTTGGTTTTTTTCATTCTCAGGAAGCCAAGAAACAACATCTTCAAATTATAATCAATTGGATAAAATTATTGTTCAGGTCGAAGAAACAGAACAATTAACATCAACCACTGAAATTTTAAGCCGTATGCTTTTACGCAGGCATCAGGAGGTGAAAGATTATGAGATTACTGTTCCTGAATTATTATTGAAACAACAACAGCGAACAAAAGATATTTTTAATATCGTATTAGGTGCCATTGCAAGTATATCTCTGATTGTTGGTGGTATTGGTATTATGAATATTATGTTTGCTACTGTTATGGAACGTATAAAAGAGATAGGAATCCGTTTGGCACTTGGTGCTAAGAAGGCCGATATTATTGCCCAGTTTTTGTCCGAAGCTATTTTAATTAGTGTTTCGGGAGGTCTTATAGGAGTATTTCTGGGTATTCTGTTTTCCAAGTTAATTACAAAATTTGCAGGAATTTTAACTATAGTGTCACCAGGGTCAATTATCGTGGCGTTTGGTGTTAGTGCAGTGATTGGGATCATTTTTGGAATTTCTCCGGCAAAGAAAGCAGCAGAAAAAGATCCTATTGAATCATTACGTTACGAATAAAATCCTTAAAGAGTTCTTATGAAAAGAGTTATCATATATTTATTTAGTACATTTTTATTATTTACTACAAGAATAAGTGCACAAGAGTTAATTTTAGAAGAATTAAATTTTGATCAGGTTATTCAACTTGCTCGCGAACAATCTCCTAATGCAATTATGGCTAAGCATCGATTTAGAGCTAGTTATTGGGAATTTAGGACATATAAAGCTGAATTCAGACCAAGTGTTAAATTATATACAAGTTTTCCTAACCTGAATAGAAGTTATAGTGAATTTTCTGATTCTACCGGGACATATTATGTTGAATTAAATAAAAATACTACAAATGTAAATCTGGATATTGTTCAGAATGTTCCATTTACTGGAGGTCAGTTTTCTGTAAAAACTGATTTGTCAAGGTTAGATAATCTTAAATCAGAAACTTACTCATACAATTCTACTCCAATCTCAATTACATATAGTCAGCCAATGCTATTTTATAATGAGTATAAATGGACTAAGAAAATAGAACCCTTAAAATATGAAGAAGCAAAGCGTACTTATATTTCTTCAATGGAAGATGTAGCTATAAGGGCGGTAAATTATTTCTTCGATTTAGCATTGGCTCAGCAAAATTTGCAAGTGGCAAGAATTAATTACTCTAACGCAGATACATTATATCAAATAGCAGAAGGGCGATATAATATTGGTACTATCGCTGAGAATGAATTAATGCAAATGGAATTAGCAGTTTTAAATGCTGGTTCTTCATTAAATTCTGCCTTGGTTGATTTGGAGATTAAAAAGTTTCAGCTTCGCTCATTTTTAGGGTTTAATGAGAAAGTTGATTTGAAGTTGATTATTCCAAAATATATTCCGGAAATTACTGTAGATGTGAATGAAGCATTAGAAATTGCAAAAAATAATAATCCTGAAATTATTTCTTTAGAACGACAGTTGATAGAAGCCGAGAGAGGTGTTGCCCAGGCAAAATCACAAAAAGGAGTTCAAGCAAATTTATTTGCCAGTGTAGGTTATACAAAACAGGCTGATGAGATTAATGATGCATATATTAATCCACAAAGCCAGCAAAATTTAAGCTTGGGTATGCAAATACCCATTTTGGACTGGAAGTTGGGTAAAGGAAGATATAAAATGGCGCAATCGAGTCAAGAGGTTGTAAAAACAACTGTTGAGCAGGCTCAAGTTGATTTTACTCAAAGTGTATATTTAAATGTAATGCAGTTTAACTTACAAGATGATCAGTTTTTAATCGCAGCTAAAACTGATACTATTGCTCAAAAGCGTTATGATATGACTAAACAACGTTTCTTAATTGGGAAAGTTGATGTCTTAGATTTAAATATAGCTTTATCGGAAAAGGACGCTGCGAAAACAAATTATATTTCCGCTTTACGAAAATATTGGTCTAACTTTTATAATCTTCGAAAAATTACCTTATATGATTTTATTGAAGGTCAACCACTGGATGCAGATTTTGAACAGTTAATAGATTAGATTTAACAAACTTTATTATTAGGATTAATATAGAATTTAGCTTGATCAAAGATTATTTGTTAATCTTTACTTTATCTAAATCTTAATTCCTTGAAAAAGTGTGTTTCTAAAAAATAATTTTATCTTTGCACGACAATTTGCTTAATAAGAAAATATATTAATAATATCAATAAAATAGTTTAACAAATGCAGATTAAAGGAGCTATTAGATTTTTGGCCATATCATTGGCCGTGATATGTATTTATTACTTATCATTTACGTGGGTTACGAATGGGATTTATCAAGATGCAGCAGAGTATGCACAAGGCGATCCTGCTAAAGAGTACGAATATCTTGATTCATTATCAGGCGAAGAAGTATATAACCTGGGGATAAGAAAATTTACATTTAGAGAATGTCAGGAGAAAGAAATTAACTTAGGTCTTGACCTGAAAGGTGGTATGAACGTTATTCTTGAGATATCTGTTGAAGATATTATCAGAGCAATGGCAAACAATAGTAAAGATACTACTTTCCAACAAGCGTTAAAATTAGCAAAAGAGAAAAGTAAAGATAGTAGAGCAGAATTTGTTGATTTATTTGGACAAGCATTTAACGAAATTGATCCAAATGCAAAATTAGCAGCTATCTTTAATACGATTGAGCTAAAAGATAAAATTGATTTTAATTCAACAAATGCTGATGTATTAAAAGTTATCCGTGAAGAATCGAAAGATGCGATCGATAATTCATTCAATATTCTTCGTAGTAGAATTGACCGTTTTGGTGTTGTTCAGCCAAATATTCAGCGTTTAGAAGCTACCGGTAGAATCATGGTTGAATTACCTGGTGTAAAGGATCAGGAACGTGTTCGTGATCTTTTACAAGGAACTGCGAATCTTGAATTCTGGGAAACATATAATAATACACAAGTTTATGGCTATCTTCTACAAGCTAATGAGATTATTTATGGTATAGAAGAATCACAAAGAGAACTTGCTAAATCTGAACAACCAGCAGAAGAAACAGAAGCTGTTGTAGAAGAAGCTGCTGAGCAAGAAGGTGAGTTGTCATTGATTGACCAATTAGAATCTGATTCAATTGCGCAAGATTCAACAGATTTAAATCAGGCACAAATTGCAGAAAGATATCCATTATTCTCCGTATTACGTCCTAGTATTAATCCACAATCAGGACAACCAATGGAAGGTTCTGTAGTTGGTATGGCACATTATTCAGATACTACCTATGTAAATGCATATCTAAATATGGAGCAGGTAAAAACTGTTTTCCCAAGAGATATGGTATTTAAATGGCATGTGAAGCCATACAAATATGATGAGTCTGAAAGCTACTATGAGTTACATGCCATTAAAGTTACAGGTCGCGATGGTAAAGCTCCATTAGATGGTGATGTTGTGACTGATGCAAGATCAGAATTTGATCAAAATAATGGTAGTGCTGAAGTTACTATGGCAATGAATGCCGATGGTGCAAAAACATGGGCTCGTTTAACAAAAAATAATGTAGGAAACTTCATCGCAATTGTTTTAGACGATTATGTATATTCTGCACCAAGAGTTAATCAGGAAATTACAGGTGGTCGTTCATCCATTTCTGGTGATTTTACAGTAAACGAAGCAAAAGACTTAGCTAACATATTAAAGTCAGGTAAATTACCTGCTCCGGCAAGAATTATCCAGGAAGAAATTGTTGGTCCTTCATTAGGTCAGGAAGCAATTGATGCTGGTTTAAATTCATTCTTAATTGCGTTCTTAGTAGTAATGGTTTATATGATTTTCTACTATAGTCGTAAAGCTGGTGTTGTTGCAGACTTAGCCTTGATTGCTAACATGTTCTTTATTTTTGGAGTTCTTTCTTCATTAGGAGCTGTTCTTACATTGCCTGGTATTGCTGGTATCGTCTTAACAATAGGTATGTCGGTTGATGCGAACGTACTTATTTACGAACGTATTCGTGAAGAATTAGCTGCCGGTAAAGGTGTTAAGTTAGCTGTTAAAGACGGTTACAAACATGCTTATTCAGCAATTATCGATGCTAACGTAACAACATTATTTACAGCAATTATACTTTATGTATTTGGTACTGGACCAATTAAAGGTTTTGCTACAACATTATTAATTGGTATTTTAACTTCGTTATTTACTGCGATATTCTTAACTAGATTAATTTTTGAATGGTACTTGAAACGTAATAAAGAAATTACTTATGCTACAAAATTAACTGAAGGTGCATTTAAGAACACCGCAGTTAAGTTCTTAGAAAAACGTAAAATTTTCTATGTAGTTTCTGCTATCATCATTTTTGTTAGTTTAGGTTCGTTATTTACCAGAGGATTAAATCAAGGTGTTGACTTTACCGGAGGTAGAACTTATGTAGTACGTTTCGAAAACTCAGTAAGTACAGTAGATATAGCAAATAAACTTGAAGAAGTTTATGGTCATGCACCAGAAGTAAAAATATTTGGTGATGATAACCAGGTGAAAATTACTACAAAATACAGAATCGATGAGGATGCTGTTGAGGTTGACAAAGATGTTGAAACAAAACTTTACGAAGGTTTATCTACAATCTTAGGAAGTGATGTTACATTCGACGATTTCAATAATAACTATAAGATGAGTTCGCACAAAGTAGGTGCTACTATTGCCGACGATATTCTTTACAAATCATTAATAGTAATTGTTCTTGCAATTATCTTAATGTTCGTTTATATCTTCATTCGATTTAGAGATTGGCAATATGGTTTAGGTGCAATTACTGCATTGGTTCACGACGTAATTATAATATTAGGTATATTCTCATTAGCGTGGGGTGTACTACCATTCTCGTTAGAAATTGACCAGGCATTTATTGCTGCTATTCTAACAGTGGTTGGTTACTCAATTAATGATACCGTGGTTGTATTCGACCGTATCAGAGAGTATGTAACTTTATATCCAAAACGTGATCGTCATACAATTCTTAATGATGCATTGAATAGTACATTAAGTCGTACATTTAGTACTTCGTTAAGTACATTCGTGGTATTACTTACTATCTTTATCTTCGGTGGAGAGGTAATTAGAGGATTTGTATTTGCAATATTAGTTGGTGTAGTAGTTGGTACATATTCATCATTATTCATTGCAACACCTGTTGTGTATGATACAGTTCACAAGAAAGGTGAGAAGAAAGCTAAAAAATAGAAAATTCTAAATATTACTAAAGCCCCTTTAACCAAGGGGCTTTTTTGTTGTTATAACATAATGTATATTTGTATAAAACAAACTTATGTTTCATATGTTTCTCTTTATTAGTGGACAAGAGATATTTGTAATTCTTTTAGTTGTCTTATTATTGTTTGGAGCAAACAAAATTCCTGAAATAGCAAAAGGATTAGGAAAAGGAATGCGCGAATTTAAAAAAGCTGCCGACGACATTAAGCGAGAAATGGATGATCATACCAATGATTTAACAAAAGATATCAAGGAAATAAAAAACGATATACAAAAAACAAAGGAAGATTTAAAAGGATAATATTAACCTCAATTTATGGATTACATTTTTCTATTTCTCGGTTTTGTGTTATTGATGTTAAGTGGTGATTTCTTGGTTCGAGGAAGTGTATCATTAGCTGGGCATTTCAAAGTTTCGAGACTAGTAATTGGGGTTGTAGTTGTCTCCTTTGGAACGTCAGCACCTGAGCTTGTGGTAAGTTTAGATGCTGCAATAAAGGGACATCCTGATATTGCTATAGGTAATGTAATTGGTTCAAACATTGCAAATATTGCTTTAGTATTAGGATTAACAGCCATTATTTTGCCGATTAAAGTAAAGAAAAAGGCAATTCATTTCGATTGGCTAATGATGATGCTAGTCAGTATCCTTTTTTATGTATTTTGTTTAAGTGGATATAGATTAAATCTATATGAAGGAGGAGTGTTTGTATTTGTTTTAATGACATACATTGTATGGTCAATTCATAAATCCAGAAAAGAAAATAAAGTAAATACAGAAGAAAGCATTATCCCTAAACATAGCTTACTTGTTTCATTTATTTTAGTGGCTGTTTCGGCTGTCGGATTAATTTATGGAGCAGAATTTTTAGTTAAAGGGGCATCTCATATTGCAGAATCTATGGGTGTTGATGAACGGATTATATCTGTTTCTGTAATTGCTTTAGGAACGAGTCTTCCGGAATTGGCTACTTCGATTGCTGCAGCTATAAGAAAAGAATTGGACATTTTTATTGGAAATATTATTGGATCAAATATTTTTAATATTCTTGCAATTTTAGGATTGACAAGTATAGTTAAAGTAGTTAAAATCAATCCTATGGTTCTTAAATTCGATATTTTTTGGATGTTAGGAACTTCGTTGCTTTTATTTATATTCATTTTACCTTTAAGAAAAGGAATGGTAACTCGTTGGAAAGGTTTAATATTTGTATTCATTTATATTATATATATTTATTTGGCGTTTACTCTAAATAGCATCTAATTAAGGAATTATGATTACTGCAAAAAATATAAAAAAATCATATGGTGATTTACAGGTTCTGAAAGGCATTGATTTGGAAATTAATAAAGGAGAAATTGTTTCAATTGTTGGTCCTAGTGGAGCTGGGAAAACTACTTTTTTACAGATACTAGGAACTCTAAGTCGTCCTGATTCTGGTCAAATATTATTTAACAACAGCGAAGTAAGTAAATATAAAGACAAGCAGTTAGCATCTTTTCGCAACAATAATATTGGTTTTGTTTTTCAGTTTCATCATCTTTTACCTGAGTTTACAGCTTTAGAGAATGTTTGTATTCCTGCGTTTATAGGAAAAATGGCAAGAGATGAAGCTGAAAAAAAAGCAAAAGAAATATTGACATTTTTAAAACTCGATCATCGTATCGATCATAAACCTAAAGAACTTTCCGGGGGAGAACAGCAAAGAGTAGCTGTTGCCAGAGCACTAATTAATGAACCTTCAGTTATTTTTGCAGACGAGCCATCAGGAAATCTTGACTCAGAAAATAAGAAAGAACTTCACGATTTATTTTTCTCATTACGCGAAAAATATAATCCGGCTATTGTAATAGTTACTCATGACGATGATTTAGCCAATATGGCCGATACTAAACTAACCATGAAAGATGGTTTGTTTATCTAATCAAATGTTGAATACTAATTTAATCGAGATAAAAAGCTTCTTAGACGAAAAGGCTGAGAAGTATAATAGTCCTGATTTTATAGATACAGATCCGGTTCAGATTCCTCATTTATTTACAACGAAGGAAGATATCGAAATTGCAGCTTTTTTTGCATCTACTATTGCATGGGGGCAGCGTACAACGATTATAAAAAATATGCAAAAATTAATTGCATTAATGGATCATTCTCCGTTCGAATTTGTAATGAATAGTACGCTTAAAGATTTGGATAGATTAAGCTATTTTAAACATCGAACTTTTAATGGTGACGATTGTAAGTTTTTTGTACAATCGCTTAGAAATATATATGTAAATCATTCAGGATTGGGTGATTTATTTGAAAAATTGTATGTTGATACAAAAAGTATTTTTAAAACTTTAGTTGGTTTTAGAGAAGTATTTTTTGAGATTGATCATCCTGAAAGAACACAAAAACATGTATCGAATGTTTTAAAAGGAGCATCGGCAAAGCGATTAAATATGTTTTTAAGGTGGATGATACGTAAGGATAATAATGGAGTTGATTTTGGAATGTGGGATAAGATACCTGCTTCCGCTATCTATTTACCATTAGATGTGCACACAGGAAATGTTGGACGTAAATTGGGATTATTAAAAAGGAAACAAAATGATTGGAAAGCAGTAGAGGAGATTACCAATATTTTGAAGAAATTTGATCCATCAGATCCTATAAAATATGATTTTGCCTTATTTGGATTAGGAGTTTTTGAAAAGTTTTAAATCATGCCAAATAACTATTTTAAATTTAAGCAATTTGCAGTTTATCAAGATCAATGTGCCATGAAAGTGGGTACCGATGGTGTTCTGCTAGGAGCATGGGTAGATTGTGAAAAAGCAAAATCAATATTAGATATTGGAACAGGAACAGGACTGATTTCATTAATGCTAGCTCAGAGATCTTCTGCCTTTATTGATGCGGTAGAAATTGATCAACAAGCATGTGATCAGGCCAAAGAAAATGTGAAGAAATCATTGTGGAAAGACAGAATTGAAATCTTACATTCCTCATTTCAAGAATATTATAAATCTACAAATAAGAAATATGATCTGATTGTTTCAAATCCTCCTTATTTTCAAAATTCATTGCTTGCTCCAGATAAGAAACGAACCGATGCCCGTCATAATTCGAATTTGCAATTGGAAGACTTAATGAGTGGTTCCTTAAAGTTACTGAATGATGATGGTATTTTAGGTGTGATTCTTCCATATCTGGAAGGTAATATGTTTATTTTAAAAGCATCAGAATTTGGTTTGTATTGTGTGCGTCAAACTAAAGTTTTGCCTAATCCGGGGAAACAGCCTAAAAGATTATTGCTTGAATTTTCGAGAAATAAAAAGCCGCTCATTGAGCAAGAATTAATTATTGAACTCAACAAGCGGCATGAATATTCTGAAGCTTATAAAAATCTTACCAAAGATTTTTATCTGGCTTTTTAGTCTAAGTCTATTTCTTCTTCAACGAATACAATACCATATTCTTCTAGCTCTTTAAGAACTGGTTCGTAAACATCTTTCATTGTAGGAACAATAACTCCTTTTTGATTAATTACACCTGTAAGGAAAAGTTTAGTTGCAATTGCAACTGGAATACCAACTGTAATTGACATAGCTGTGTGAACTTGATCTTTACCTTCTACATATAATGAAGATGTAATACGTTTAGTTTTTCCATTTAGTTTATAATCAAACTGGTGTTGCATTACAATCATATCCTTATCTTCAGGACCTAAAGCCCATTTTTCTTCTAATAATTTCTGAAGAATTTGTGCTGGAGTTGCTTCAGGCATTCCAATCTTAACATCATCAAAAATACCAAGCCATTTTAGGCGACTCATTGATTCTGAATCCATGCTAATACCTACATAGTTACAAAGTTTCTGCTCAATAGAATCTTGTTCATCGTATGGTAAGAACATATTAATAAATTCTCTGTATGTTAATTCTTCAGAATTTTTAACCTGATAAGTGTCATCAGTAGCACCTAACTGAACAAAAACATTCCATGCCTCTCCATAACCAGGGCGACGAAGAGTTCCTCTTAATAATGTTGGGATATCTTCTAATCCATATGTTTCTCGATAACTTAAAGAATCGCGATTTGGGTACATTTCAAATTCACCAACATCTAAAACTGTCATTTTCTCAGTTCTTCTGAATAATTGATGATAAGGAACATATTTATATTTACCATGATCAATGTATTGAGCAACCGATTGACCTGCAACTACAACGTTTCTTGGATTCCAGGTAAATTTATAGTTCCAAGGGTTGTTATCATATTCAGGGGCTACTAAACCTCCTGTACTAGATTTAAAAGATAACATTTCACCACCTTTGGCTTTAATCTCATCGATAACTTTCATTGCCGACATATGATCAATCCCTGGATCAACGCCAATTTCGTTAAGCAATAACAAGTTTTTTTCAATTGCTTGATCATTTAATGCTTTTACTTCGTTTGAAACATACGATGCAGTGATCATATGTTTTCCAAATTCAACACAACGTTCTGCTACTAAATGATGAAAACGTGCTGGTAGCATTGAAATAACAACATCAGCATTTTGAATTTCTTCTATTCTTTGTTGCTCGTTGAAAACATTAAATTCGAAAGCTTCGCCATTTTCGTGATTGTCGATTTTTTTATTGGCAACTTCTAAAGACATATCGCCAACACGGATTTTCCAATCATATTTTCCTGAATTGTCAAGTAAATATTTTATCAAACTCGATGATGATAACCCTGCTCCAAGAATTAGTATTTTCTTCATATGGTTAAAAATTGTGACTAACTTATTACTATTATGGTTAGTCTGTTTTTTACACGTGTTTTTTATTTAAATAATTATAATTCGATGTGCTAATGTAAAATTATATTTGAATAAGAAAAATGGTTTTAATCAGTTTTTAAAAAAGATTTAAAAATAAAACAGACGTGAAGTTACAAAGTTTTGATTATAAACTAAAAATGGATACAATTAAAATGTTTTCTAATTTTAATAATGTTTTTATGATTGTCCCAAAGCAATATTTAAACGAGAATATATTTTGTTTTTAATAAAAAGTTTTTATTTTAGCGCCAACGAAAAAATTAACCCCTAAAAAATTTACCAAAAAAATGATAAATTTTTATATCCCTGCATGACAGGGATTTTTTTATTCCCCAAAGTTTAAGATTTCAAGCAGTATTTTATTTTATTATATTCATTTGATTTATGATAAACTGTTAATAAATCAATTAGTGATTTATTGAAAAGTATATGATTAATCTTAATTTTGTTGGAACTGAAAATTAAATTGCAATAGATTTGGCGGAAAAGAAAAAATATGCGGAAACCCCGCTAATGAAACAGTACTATCAGATTAAGAGTAAGCATCCTGATGCTATCTTGTTATTTCGTGTAGGTGATTTTTATGAGACTTTTGGAGAAGATGCCATTAAAGCAGCTGAAATTCTTGGAATTACATTGACTAAACGTGCCAATGGATCTGCTTCGTTTGTTGAGTTAGCTGGAGTACCTTATCATGCATTAGATACCTATCTGCCAAAATTAGTCAGGGCAGGGCAACGAGTTGCTATTTGTGAGCAATTGGAAGATCCTAAAAAGACAAAAACGATTGTTAAGCGTGGAGTTACAGAAATGGTTACTCCGGGAGTATCTTTAAATGATAATGTTCTGGAACACCGTGAAAATAATTTCCTGGCATCTGTGCATTTAGAAAAATCTGCAGCAGGTGTTGCATTTTTGGACATATCAACCGGTGAATTTTTAACTGCAGAAGGGAGTTTCGATTATATCGATAAATTACTAAATAGTTTCCAGCCTAAGGAAGTTCTTTTTGAAAGAAGTAAACAACAGCAGTTTAAGGAAATATTTGGAGAAAAATTCTATACCTATAAACTAGATGATTGGGTATTTACACAGGAGAATGCCAAAGATAAGTTGTTAAAACGATTTCAAACATCATCGTTAAAAGGTTTTGGAGTACAAAACTTACAATATGGAATTATCGCTGCAGGATCAATATTGCAGTATCTTGAAATAACTCAGCATGAGAAATTACAACATGTTTCTACTCTTTCAAGAATCGAAGAAGATCATTATGTTTGGTTAGATAAATTTACAATTCGCAATCTGGAATTGTTTTTCTCCTTAAATGAAGGAGCTAAAACATTGGTTGATATCATTGATCGGACCATATCTCCAATGGGCGCAAGGTTACTGAAACGTTGGGTTGCTCTTCCATTAAAAGACGAAAAGCCGATTAAAGAACGCCTGGATGTGGTTGATTTTCTTTTAAAAGATCTTGATTTTAAAGAATTATTAGCCGAGCATATTAAAGAAATTGGTGATTTAGAAAGAATTATATCAAAAGTTGCAACAGGTAGAGTGAACCCTCGAGAGGTTGTTCAGCTAAAACATGCATTAACTGCCATTGAACCTATTAAAAATGCATGCTTGAATTCGGATAGTGAAGCATTAAAGAAAATAGGTGATCAATTAAATCCTTGTTTAAATATCAGGGATCGAATTGAGAAAGAAATATTTCCGGATCCTCCAGCTTTATTGAGTAAGGGGAATTACATTGCTGGAGGAGTTTCTGCCGATCTGGATGAATATCGTAAATTGGCATATTCGGGTAAAGATTATTTAGTTCAGATTCAACAGCGCGAAATTGAACGAACAGGTATTCCTTCTTTAAAAATCAGTTTTAATAATGTTTTTGGTTATTACATTGAGGTAAGAAATACACATAAAGATAAAGTGCCGCCGGAATGGATTCGTAAACAAACTTTAGTGAGTGCAGAGAGGTATATCACTGAAGAACTAAAGGAGTATGAGGTAAAAATTCTTGGAGCGGAAGAAAAAGCTCTTGAGTTAGAGCAAAAATTGTTTTTTAATCTCGTTACAAGTTTAGAGGATTATATTTCGGCAATTCAGTTAAATGCATCCTTAATTGCTAAGTTAGATTGTTTACTGTCTTTGGCTGTAGTTGCAACTGAAAACAAATATGTACGTCCTGAAATTAACGATTCAGAAATTATTGATATAAAAGATGGCCGCCATCCGGTAATAGAAAAAATGTTACCGATAGATGAATCATATATTGAGAATGATGTGTATTTGGATAACGATCAGCAACAAATTATTGTTATAACAGGGCCTAATATGTCGGGTAAATCGGCCCTGCTTCGACAAACAGCTTTGATTGTTTTATTAGCACAGATAGGAAGTTATGTTCCAGCATCATCGGCTAAAATAGGTTTAGTTGATAAGATCTTTACCCGTGTGGGGGCCTCAGATAATATTTCTTTGGGAGAATCAACTTTTATGGTTGAAATGCACGAGGCTGCCAGTATTTTGAATAATTTATCTCCAAGAAGTTTAATTCTTTTAGATGAAATTGGTCGAGGAACAAGCACCTATGATGGAATATCCATTGCCTGGGCCATGGCAGAATATATTCATGAGCATCCAACAGCAAAAGCGAAGACCCTTTTTGCAACACATTATCATGAGTTGAATGAAATGGAAAAGTCATTCAATAGAATAAAAAATTATAATGTCTCGGTAAAAGAGTTGGATGATAAAGTAATATTTCTTCGCAAATTGAAGCGGGGAGGAAGTGAACATAGTTTTGGTATTCATGTGGCTCAAATGGCAGGAATGCCAAAGAGCGTTGTCAATAGAGCGAATGAAATATTGAAAGATCTTGAGAAATCGGAGCAAAAAGAATCTTTGGCAAAACCGGTAGGAGAGATTGCTCAACATCGTGAAGGATTACAAACAACCATTTTTCAGTTAGACGATCCGGTGTTAAAACAAATACGCGATGAAATCAATAATCTTGATATTAATAATTTAACTCCAATGGAAGCATTGAATAAGTTGAATGATATTAAGAAGCACATAGGTTTGAAATAATTTTCAAAAAAAAACTGTAAGATTTTTTAAAATTATTTTTTGCAGAACAAAAAAAATAAATATATTTGCATCCGCTAAACGCAAGAATAGCAAGAGTACTTAAACAAAATTATGCGAAAATAGCTCAGTTGGTAGAGCACGACCTTGCCAAGGTCGGGGTCGCGGGTTCGAGTCCCGTTTTTCGCTCCAGTCATGCCCAGGTGGCGGAATTGGTAGACGCGCTGGACTTAAAATCCAGTGACCATTTTGGTTGTGCGGGTTCAAGTCCCGCCCTGGGTACAGATTAAAGCCTTCAAAATTAATATTTTGAAGGCTTTTTCTTTTTACAAGAAACAAATAGGTAACAAATATCTAAAAAGCTCTACTTATCATTGTATCTAATATACATTTCGTGGATTTCAAGCACTAACCTTTTAGTACTACCAAAGATTCTAATTCTATTTAAATCTTAATTTAATCTTTTTGATTTTCCATTACTTTATGAATATTCTTATTAGCTCATGTTGCTTCTTTCAAGTCTGGTTCATTTCTTATAGAATGAATTATACCTTTATATCAATTTAAAATTTATGAAGATAAATAGATAAGTTTTACATTGAGTATTCAAATTTGTATTTTTGTGTAAAAATTACAATAATTATGAGTAAGAATCAGGACGTATCTTTAGCTGTTGATGCTGTGGTATTTGGATATGAAAAAAGTATTGGATTATCTATATTATTAATTAAGAGAAAATATCAACCCTTTAAACAGAAATGGGCATTACCTGGTGGATATGTAAGAAATGATGAAAACTTAGAACAAGCAGTTTTAAGGGAGTTAGAAGAAGAATCAGGAGTACGGTTAAATTATATGGAGCAACTATTTTCTTTTGGAGATGTAAAAAGAGATCCCAGAAAGAGAGTAGTTACAATAGCATATTTAGGCTTAGTTAAACAAGATGATTTTATGTTACATGCTAGCACAGATGCCGAAGATGTAGCTTGGTTTAATATTAAAGAACTTCCTGAATTAGGTTTTGATCATAAAGACATCTTGGATTTAGGCCTTAAAAGGCTAAAAGGGAAAGTTACGTATGCTCCAATTGGATTTGAATTGTTGAATGAGAAATTTCCTTTTTCTGATTTAGAAAGGTTATATTCTATTCTATTAGATAAAGAAATAGACCGACGTAATTTCAAAAAGAAAATTATGAAATTTGGGTTTATAGATGAACTTGATGAAATAGCAAAAGGAGAAAATGCAGGTCGACCTGGCAAGTATTATACTTTCAATAAGAAAAGATATAACGAACTTCAAGTAACAGGTTTTGGTTTTGAGTTATAAATAAAACTTTCAGTAAATCAGTGCTATAGAAAATATAATTGATAATTGTGTAAAAAAGACGCAAATATATTTGGATTAGATATTTATTTAGTTTTATATTTGTGTAAGAAAAACACAAATTGTTAATTAAATCTAAAAGTTATGTTTGGAGTTAAGTATATTAAATTTGATCCTATGCAGTATGTGGTGCATACTCAAAAAGGAAAAGTAAAAAGAAAAGGTAAAGGTTTAAGTTTCTATTATTGGTTACCTAACAGTTCAATAATGGCTATCCCATTAGCAAGCAAAGACCTTCCTTTTATTTTTAATGTTACAACCTCTGATTATCAACTGATAACCGTTCAAGGTCAGATTGTTTACAAAATATCTGAACCTGATACTCTAGCTGAAGCATTGGATTTCACTGTTAATGATAGAAAAAAATACTTAAAAGATGATTTTGAGAAACTTGATAAAAGAATTATAAGTGAAGTCCAAAATGCCACGATTAAACAGGCTAATGCTGTTGAATTAAAGAGTGCATTGTCGAGTGTAAATAAGTTTGAGCAAGAAGTTTTTGCTGATCTCATAAATTCTGAATCAATTATCTTACTGGGAGTTCAGATATTAGGAGTTAAAGTTTTAGGAATTAGTCCAACTCCTGAAATGGCTAAAACTTTAGAGGCTGAAACAAGGGAGAAGATATTACAAGAAGCGGATTTAGCAATTTATGAAAGAAGAAATTTTTCAGTTGAACAAGAAAGAAAGATTAAGGAAAGTGAATTAAATACTGAGATAGCGATTGAAGAAAAGCAAAAGCAAATAGAGGTACAAAAAATGCAAACAGACCTAGTTAAACAGGAAAACGATGAAAAGATTAGAGAACTAAAGGTGCAAGCTGATATAAAGATTGAAAAGGAGAAAGAGAATCTGGTAAAAATGCAAGTTGAGAATGATAGGAAGATGGTAGAGATTGAAAGGCTTAAAATGGAATCTGTTATAGAGCCATTAAAGAAGCTGGACTGGAGAAGCATGATGGTGCTCGGTAACAATTCTTCTGATGCCAAAACAAATATTGCCTTAGCTTTCAGAGAACTAGCCGAGAATGCAGGAAAGATTGGCACGTTAAATATTACTCCTGATTTATTAGAGAATTTACTTGATAAGAATATAATAGAAAAAGCATCATAAAATGAATTACGAAAAGGTCATAATAGTAAAAAATAAGACGCGGTTAGAGCAATTAATAGAACGTTTTAACACAAAAGATCAAGCAAGGTTTTACATTGAACATTCGGTAGGAGGCTCCTTCAAAGATTATGAAGATGAACATGATACTTTTTATAAAGCCTTGGAAGATTTAAATACTCTTTGTGACCATAAGTTAAAAGTACACGTTATTGAAAGGAGCTTCCTCCCTAACTATATATTCCCTAAAAATTCATTCATCATTACCTTAGGCCAAGACGGTTTAGTTGCAAATACTGCGAAGTATTCTAAGAAGATTCCAATAGTTGGTTTAAATCCAGATTCTAAAAGGTATGACGGTATATTACTGCCATTCGACATTTTAAATTTTAAAAATGAATTGGACAGAATTATAAACAATAGTTATGAAAGCATAGATGTAACTATGGCCAAAGCAAAGATGAACAATGGGCAGGAGTTAATAGCATTTAACGATTTATTTATAGGGCCAGCAACTCATACTTCTGCTAGGTATACTATAGAATACAAGCAAAAAAGTGAAAGACAATCATCTAGTGGCATTATTGTGTCAACAGGAGCAGGTTCTACAGGTTGGTTAAGTTCATTAATAAATATGTCTACAGGTATGAATAGGTTTATGAACGGTAAAAGTAGTAATCAAAATTCAAATTATTATCTTCCATGGGATTCTAACAAACTTGTTTTTGTAGTTCGAGAACCATTTAAAAGCATTACAACTAATATTGAAATAGTGATGGGTGAGATTGGTAAAACCTTAGATCTTAAATTAACTTCTCACATGCCTTATAATGGTGTTGTTTTTAGTGATGGAATAATCAACGATTATATTGAATTTAACTCAGGTAGTGTTTTGTCGATAGGGATTGCAGAACAAAAAGCAAAACTTATTACAAAAACACTTTAAGTATTAATATCTAAAAAAAATGAAACCTCCATATATTAATAGGCTTTTTTGTTTTTAAGATTGTGTGAGATTATTTATTATTTCTTTGCAGCCTCCATTTTTAATAAATCCAGAATGTTCATCAATAGAGTTAAACTGCTTGCCACAAATTTCACTGCACAACATTTTATAATCTGTAAGTTCAAAAAATTGTTGAATGATTTTTTCTGAATCGGGGTCTTTTAATCCGGATTTCCAGTTTTCTTTTCTTATAAGTTCTAAAATTGTTTTCCAAATTGTTGCTGCCAGTGCTCCGCAACCATTACCTTTTAATCCCATACCGCCAGCAAAGCCTGCAACCATAATGGCTTCTTCATCAGTGCCTCCCATTTTTTTTACAAGTTCTGAAGAACAACTTAAAGGTTCTTGTATATATTCCGGTTGAATATCCAAGCCTTCAGTGGCAGCCTGAATGGCATCAGGAACCCATTTTTCCGCAAGTTTAAAACAAGAATAGAACTTTCCGGAAAACATATATTTAAAAAAAATCCATTTATTTTTGAAATCAGTTTTGGTGAAATCTTCACACTCAAATTTTGTTTGATTTTCGAACGACTGCATGATGTTTTGTGTAGCACTTATTGCAACGGCAGTTGCTTTGCCTAAATCATCTTTATGCCTTCTGTATGCTTCGGCACCAACAGCCATAGAAGCTCCCCAAAGCATCCCGCATTGGTAGCCATGTTGTAATATCCCCCCAGCTAATGGATCAAGAGCTTTTTCTTCATCGGGTTTGGGATAACCAAATTCTCTGTTCAATATATAAAAAAAAGTATGAGAACATGTCCCTTTGGTAAGGAATACTCTTTTAGCTTTTAGTTTTGTTCGCTTCGTTTTAAGTCCGTTCATCTTTAATGCAAATATGTATTTAAGTAAAAACTCAGAGGAAACAAGTTACAAAATAATATATCGTCATAAAAAGGATAAAAATAAAAGAGGGTGTCCAAAAAGTTAATGTTTGTCATCCTCAACTTGATTGGGGATCTTTATATTTGTTGAAGTTCAATTAATTAAGAGATTCCCTTTTTCAAGGGAATGACACTTTTAGGACTTTTTGGACACCCTCAGTTATAATATGATAGAAGCAATTTAATTTTTATTTACTATATCCCAAAGATTTAAATAACTAAGTTTGATGATATCGACCATTTTGTTCCAGTTAATATCACTTGTTTCATCTTTTGGAGAATGATATGTCATTGGAAATCCTGCCATAAAATACATGATAGGAACATTTTTATTTGCAAACGAAGCATGATCACTTCCACCTCTTGGTTTTTCACTCGGACGATATTTTACATCAAGATTTAAATTATATTTTGAGATATTTTCTTTGGATTTTTCTTCTAATTCCTCATATGATGATGTGTAAACCATTCGAGCCATGTTTTTAAGGGTGTCGCTGTCAGAGTCTTTACTAATCATATCAAAGTTTAAATAAAACTTTATATTTTCGATAGAACCACCATAAGGATTATCAGCAAAATATTCTGACCCCAGCAGTCCTTTTTCTTCTCCTGTCCATGCTGCAAAAACAATTGTTTTTTTAGGTTTTATTCCTGTTGCCATAAATGCTTTAGCTAGCATCCAAACACCTATTGTTCCCGAGGCATTATCGTCGGCACCATTCCATATATGACCATCTTTCATTCCAAGGTGATCGTAATGGCCTCCTATAACAACAATTTCATCTTTGTTCTCACCTTCAATAACTCCTAAAACATTTCTTGTCTGAATCAGCTTTGTTTTAACACTATATTCAACACTTGCATTAATGCTTTTTAGCTTTTTATTAATTGGTTTTAAACTTGCAGCTTGTTCTTTTTCGAAATCTTGTAAATTAAAACTTTGATTCTCTAATATTTTATTGATTACCTGTTTTGTTGGATAAATCTTAATAGGTTTCGTATCTAAAGTATCAGAAGGTAGTTCTAAGTCATTTTCATATATCGGGCTATAAGGTTTTTCATTGTAATCCAAATTTTTAAAATCTTGCTCTTCCGACCAGTATTTGGTATTATCACCTTTGTAAACATCAATAATGGCTGCAACACCTTTTTCTTTAGCAATTTCATCTTTTTTTCTGTCCAGATAATAACTGAAATACCTTTCTTCCTTATGGAACTTTTTATAAGCAACAGAACTGGTATCTTCAGATCCAGGGTAGCCATTAAGCCTTAAAATGATTTTCCCTTTAACATTTTTCCCTTTATAATCATCATAACCTGAATCTTTATCTGTAAAACCATATCCCACAAAAACAATATCAGATGTAATATTCATACCAGTATTTGATCCGTATGCTGAGAAATCAACATGCTCATTAAATGTAAGGATTTGGTTATTTAATAAGGTAATAGAAAATTCTGTAGAGCTTTCAAGTTGCTGTGTCATATAAATATTTTGAAAGTATGATGTGTATTCTTCTGATCGAACACCACTCCAACGTTGTTCTCTTGTAGGCCTGGTACGATCTTTATCGCCGGCAGCTTGTACGCCCATAAATTGTAACATACTTGCCAAATAATCAGCAGCAAGAAATTCACCTTTTTCACCGGTTGCTCGTCCTTCCATCCAGTTTGAAGAAAGAAACTCAACTTGAGCCTTCACAGATTCTTTTGTAATGGCATCGAGGCCTTTTTGTAAGGCATTTTCCTGGCAAAATATTGGATTAAAAAAAAGAATAAATAAGGTTAATAGGGTAATTTGTTTTTTCATAATATTAATTTTAAGTATAAGGTTTGGACTTTTTTTAGCGAAAAAAGTTTAATGGCCTTGGGGATTGTAGAAAATCAGGTGTTCAATTTTCTATTTCTAAAGATTAATCATTGATTTAATTTTGTCTTTTATCAAGAATTATGATCTTGGATATCATAAATGCTGTAAAAAATGGATTTTAAGAATCTAAATTAATCTATACCATTGTTCCCTTAATTTTTATTGAAATTTAGAATTTAGATTATGAGTTATTTGAATACTAAGATTACAGGAACAGGTTGTTATATTCCTAACGTAAGAATAGAAAATAAGGAATACTTTAAAAATACTTTTTTCGAAAAAGATCAAACATTGATACAAGGCTCTGGAGAAGATATTGTAGCTAAGTTTAAGGATATTACAGGTATTGCAGAACGAAGATGGGTAACCAAAGATCAAACTGCTTCTGAAATTGCTACTTTAGCAGCAGAAAGAGCTATAGATTCAGCTAATATTGATAAAGAAACCATTGATCATATTATCGTTGCTACAAACTTTGGAGATGTAGTGAAAGGAACAATACAAACAGATTTATTGCCGAGTATTGCAGCGCGGGTAAAGCAAAATCTGGGAATAACAAATTCAAATTGTATTGCATACGATATTATTTTTGGATGTCCCGGTTGGGTGCAGGGTATTATTCAGGCAGATGCTTTTATTAAAACCGGTATAGCAAAACGTGTTTTAGTAATTGGAGCAGAAACATTATCAAGAGTTGTTGATGTCTATGATCGGGATACTATGATTTTTTCTGATGGAGCAGGAGCTACGATTGTTGAAGGGGTTTATTCTGATACCCAATCAGGAGTTTTATCATCCGCATCGGTTACTGATGCGGTTAACGAGGCTTTTTATTTATATCTTGGAAAATCAAATAAGCCAGATAGTGATCCCAATATTCGTTACATTAAAATGCATGGCCGGAAAATATATGAATATGCACTGTTTAATGTTCCTAAAGCTATAAAAGAAGCAATGGACAAATCTGGTATCTCAATTGAAAAGGTTAAGAAAGTTATCATTCATCAGGCAAATGAAAAAATGGATGAAGCTATTGTAAAACGTTTTTTCAAACTTTATGGTATTCAGGCAGAAATAGAAAGTGTTATGCCAATGAATATTCAAGAATTAGGAAATAGCTCAGTAGCTACAGTTCCAACATTATACGATATGATTTTAAAAGGAGAATTAAAAAATCATCAGATAAATAAAGATGATGTCATCATATTTGCTTCTGTGGGAGCAGGTATGAGTATTAATGCTATTGTATATAAACAATAGAAATTTTCAACTAAGAATGATTTGATATTTTAGTTTTCCAGTTCCCAGATTAGTGCTGCGGCACCAAGTATGGCAGCATTATTTTCTGGTAATGCCGAAGGTTTTATCTCAATTTTATTTTTGTATATTTCTAATAAATGTTCATTAAAATATCTTTTCACAGGTTTAAATAAGCGATCACCTGCATTGGCAAGTCCTCCAAATAAGAAGATGACTTCAGGACTAGTAATGGTAACAGCGTTTGCTAACATAACACCAAGAACGTATGCTGTGTAATCAAAAGCTTTTAAAGCAATTTCATCTCGTTCTAAAGATGCTTTGTAAATCATTTCACTATTTATTTCCTCAACAGGTATATTTCTTAATAAACTAGGTTCATCCGATTCAGATAAAAGCTCTTTTACTGTCCTAACGATTCCTGATGCTGATGCATAAGTTTCTAAACAACCTTTTCGACCGCAATTGCATTGTCGTCCTTTAGGATCGAAGATGGCGTGACCTAATTCACCAGCAAAACCATCATGACCTAGAATTAATTTGCCATTGGCAACAAATCCACTTCCTAAACCTGTGCCAAGAGTTATCATCATGAAATCTTTTAATGATTTCGCATTTCCGTAGATCATTTCTCCTATAGTAGCAGCATTTGCATCATTGGTGAGTTTGGTTGTAAACCCGGTCTTTTTTTCGATTAACTCAGCTAAAGGAACAATTCCTTTCCATGGTAAATTGGGAGCAAACTCGATGGTTCCGTTGTAATAATTTCCGTTAGGAGCTCCTATACCTATTCCTTCAAGATGATAATCTTTATTTAATCCAGCTAAACAATTTTTTAGTCGATCCGAAAGATAATCAACATACTTATCCAAATCATCAAATCCTTTTAAAGGGAATGATTCTCTTAATATAACTTCTCCATTTGCTGTCACAACTCCATACGACACATTGGTTCCTCCAATGTCAATTCCAATAGCTAATTTTTGCATTCTTTTAAATTTTAACATGGCAAATATGCACAAAAAATATTAATCGTTAATTTGTTTTGGTATATATCCCTTCCATCCATAATACATTAAATAAGCATAACATATAATTGGAATAAAGAAAGAATAATGGTATCCGTTAAATGCATCAGCAACTGCACCTTGAATAACAGGGATAATAGCGCCTCCTAAAATCATCATAACTAAAATGGATGATCCTTGAGCCGTATTTTCTTTTAAATCCTTTATGGCTAAAGTGAAAATATTCGACCACATAATAGAGTTAAATAATCCGATTCCTATAATGGTCCAAAGCGCAACAGTTCCATTTGTTACAAGGGTAGTTGTTAAGAGACCAATTACAATAAATGCGAATATGGCTAATGTTCTTCCTGGTAACGATTTGCCAAAAATAAATCCAATGTAATTAATCAATAAAAATATGATGAATGGAGTTACTCGTTTAAACTCAAAGCTTGATCCACTTTCGAGATATATAATTCCGTAAATTAATAGAAAGGTTAGGATGGAGGTTAGTAACATTAAACCATATTTTTTAATCTTTTGAAGACTGCTTAATGATATAGCTCCTAAGAATCGACCAATCATAGCTCCTCCCCAGTAAAATGCCAGAAAGTTTTTAGCTTCCATTTCAGGGAATCCAAGTAATTCACCTGCATAATTAATAAATGAACTGCCAATACTTACCTCTGCTCCAACGTACATAAATATGGCAATTCCTCCTAATACTAAATGAGTGTGTTTTAATGCACCTGCTCCTTTTTCAATACTCGATGAATTGGTGAATTTAGGTAGTTTAGTAAATTTTATAATAACTGCTAAAAGAATAAAAAGACCAGCAAAAATGAGGTAAGGGAGTTGAACTCCTAAAGCTGATAAAGGATCTCCGGCATCGGTTAAAATTGGTTCGCCAATATTATTATATAATGGAGCTCCAAGTTTAGCAAAAAAGTGAAATACAAAATAACCTCCTAAAATTGGAGCTAATGTAGTTCCCAGTGAATTAAATGCTTGTGATAAATTTAAACGGCTTGATGCTGTTTCGGGTGGGCCTAATAATGCTACATATGGGTTTGCAGCAATTTGCAATAAGGTAAAGCCTAATGCTAAAATGAATAAGGCACCCAGGAATAATCCGAATATTTTAAATTGTGCTGCCGGATAAAACATCAAACTGGCAAATGCCGAAATGAATAAGCCTAAAATAATACCATTCTTATATCCAATTTTTGATATTGGATCGCCTGCGCGTGCTGATATGATGAAATAAACCAACGATCCAACAAAATATGCAGTAAAAAATGCAAATTGAATCATCATCGATTGAAATCGGTTTAATTCAAACATCTTTTTAAGAAAAGGGATTAGAATATCATTCATACATGTTATAAAACCCCACATAAAAAACAGGCTTGTTAAAACTATTAAAGCACTTGTATAGTTTGTTTTCTGATTTGTCATGGTATTATTATTTAAGAGTTATTTCATCAATAAATATATGTAATTCGTGGCCTTTGCCTTTATGCCAATCGGGGCACATAACTCCGCTTTTTCCTAGAACTCTGACATAGCGTGCCCATTTAGAATTGGTTTGCAAGGTAAATTCTTTAATGATTGACCCCCATTCATCTTTAGGAACAGTATTTTCAACTTTCCCAATAGATTTAAAATTCTTGCCGTCTAATGAGGTGAAAAACTCAACATATTCAGGCATGAAAATCCATGAATTGATATCCTGAATAAAGTTAGCAGAGAAATATTTTACACTCGTATTTTTGCCTAAATCAATAATGGCATCCATATCAACACCATTGTAGCCTTGCCAGGCTCCTGTTCTAAAATCATTGCTGCCAAAAATTCCATCAATTAAAGCAGAATCACTTCCAGCAGTATACTGGCGGTGTGGTCTGTATTTTAAAGTAATCGTTCTTCCTTCAGGGAATTTAACCAAATCAAGTTCAGTAACTGCAGATTTTTTATCTTTAAGTTCAGCAAAATATTTAATATTTGTTGATTTTTCTATGGTAATAGGATATTCATATATATTGGTTGTATTTGTTGGGTCTTCTCCATTTGTTGTATAAAATATCTGTGCATCTTTATATTGATGTTTTAATTCAATTTTAAATTGTTTGTTAAAGCTTCGTCGTTTTGCATTCGAATATGGAGTTGGAATAATCAGGTTATCAGTAATTTTAGATACTGGAATGTCAATATCCTTGCTTCCCCAATTTTTATTCGGTTTATTGCTCATTTCAAAAACTAATTCTCCGCCATTCATAATCATTTGATGATCAATAAATGATTTGGTGTAATCTTCGCCATTTAATTTTACAGACTTAATGTATTTATTCTCATCTGATAGTCCGTGAACTTTTATGCTAAAAGTATTTCCACCTGCCTTGCCGTCAGGCAGGTTTTCGAGTTTAATGGTCGATTTTTTAATATTCGGACTTCCAATTATATAAATATTTGATGCAGGAGTAACAGGGTAAAATCCCATTGCACTTAAAACATACCATGCAGACATTTGACCACAATCTTCGTTCCCAATGTATCCATCAGGATTAGTAGTGTACATTTCAGCTAAAATCTGGCTTACTTTTTCTTGAGTTTTCCATGGTTGATTGGCATAATTATATAAGTATGCCATATGATGACTTGGTTCGTTACCATGAGCATATTGCCCAATTAATCCTGTAATATCGGCTTGGTGACGACCTGTTGTTTCGGTATTTGTAGAGAATAGTTCATCAAGTTTTGTTACAAAGTTTTCTTTTCCTCCCATTAAATGAATTAGACCTGAAATATCTTGTGGTACATAGAATGAATATTGCCAAGAGTTTGCTTCGGTGTAATTAAAATCAACTTCGGCAGGATCGAAAGGATGTTTCCATGCTCCATGTAATTTAGCTCGCATAAAACCAGTTGTTGGATCGTAAATATTTTTATACGATTGAGCTCTTTTAATAAAATAGTTATAATCAGAGCTTTTATCTAAACTCTTTGCCATTTCAGCAATACACCAGTCGTCGTAAGCATATTCAAGTGTTTTAGAAACAGATTCTGATTCTTCATGAGCAAGAACGTATCCATATTGCTTGTATCCTTCTAGTCCTAATCGGTCTTGCATAGCACTATGTTTCATAGCTTCGTATGCTTTCCCTATATCATAATCTAGAATGCCTTTTTTAAATGCATCGGCTATAACAGGAATAGAATGATATCCAATCATACATCCGGTGAAGTTTCCTGCAAGTTCCCAAACCGGAAGTTGACCACCATTTTCATATTGATGAATAAAAGTTTTTATAAAATCGTTTGTTCTTTTTTGATCGATAATGGTATAAAGAGGATGTGTAGCACGGTAGGTATCCCATAATGAAAAGATGGTGTAATTTGTAAAATCATCGGCCTGGTGAATTTTTAAATCTGTTCCTCTGTATTTGCCATCAGAATCCATAAATGTATTTGGGGCAATCATCGTATGGTAAAGAGCAGTATAAAATATGGTTTTATTTTCTTTATTGGTTTTAATTTTTATTTTGTTCAACTCTTTATTCCATATTTTCTGAGCAGTTTTTTTCGTTTGCTTAAAATTCCAGTGGGGGATTTCTTCTCCAAGGTTATTTCTTGCACCTTCGGCACTAACGGCCGATATCCCTACTTTCACGAAAAGTTCTTTTTTACTTATTTTACCGAAATCAAAAGCAACTTTTATATTTTTTCCTTCTGCAAAATCTTGAGCAATGAGTGTGTCATTATTTGCAAGAAATAAATTCTTAATCGGGTGATTAAATCTGGCTACAAAATAAATATACTGATCTTGTGCCCATGATCTTGATCTGCGCATTCCTTCAATTTCAAAATCGTTTATTTTCTTGAAACTCGACTCAAGAACCTCGTCTCTGTGAGTTAAATCCAGGGTAACAAATGCCTGTTTGTTTTTAGGGAATGTATACTTATGAAATCCGGCTCGATTGGTTGAGGTTAATTCTACTTTGATGTCGTAATCATCAAGTCTTACTGCATAATATCCGGGAGAAGCTTTTTCTGTTTCTTTACTAAATCTTGAGCCATATCCATTTTCAATATTTCCTTTGTATCCATTATCCAAATAATACTGATCGACCGTAGGCATTAATAGAATATCACAATAATCAGCAACACCTGTTCCGCTTAAATGAGTATGAGAGAAACCATAAATAATTGAATCGGAATAATGATATCCTGAACAGCCATCCCAACCTTCTAATCTTGTGTCGGGACTTAACTGAACCATGCCAAAAGGAACTGTTGCTCCTGGGAAAGTATGCCCGTGTCCGCCTGTCCCAATAAATGGATCGACATATTTAGTAGGATTATTTATTAAATTACATGAGCTAAATAATAAAATAATGATAACATTAATAAATATGGAATTTCGTTTCATAATTTCAATTTTTGCTTTGAGAAATGATATGATTTAAAGAGTTAAACTCAATCATGTTTTCTATATCATCAATCTTTTCCTTTGTTTTAAAAAATACTTTCTTTTCTTCCCCTGGGATTAAGTCAAAATAGTTATTGTTTAGAAAACCATTTTGAGGCATGTGAATATACAGATTCTTTATTAATCTTTTTGAATTTAAAATGATTTCATAACCTTCTTCTACCTTTTTAAATTGAGTGTCTAACTCAAAAACCGACAATTTAAGATTCTTTGGTTGAGTAAAATAAAAGGTTCTGCTATCCATAACCTGATCATTGTTTTTTAAATGAATGATTGCAAAACATTGATCTGGGCTATTTGATTCTATAAAGTCAGAAAGTATAATTTTATTTATTTGGTTGCTGGAGTTTTTAGTAAGCGTAAATGGCGTGTTTTCTGAATTTATGATCTTTCCATTAAAGTCAATCAAGCTTATTTCTATATTCAAATTTAAGTTGGTAAGCGTATCAGAAACTGCAAAAATGTCTAATGTATCATGATGGAGGTAGGGAGATAAAATAACATTTTTAAAATCTTGTTTTGCAAAATAGTGTAATGCTTTCCAGTTTCCCAAATAATCGATACTCGACCATGATATAGCAGGCCAGCAATCGTTTAATTGCCAATAAAGACTTCCCATACAAAATGGTTTGGCTCTGCGTTGTGCAAGGATTCCTGTTCTTATTCCTTCCGCTTGTAATAGTTGACTTACATAAATAAAGTCTTCAAATTTGTTAGGAACAGGATAATAATCTTGCATGTAATGATTTATTAAGAAATTCCCTTTATGATGTTTTTGATGAGCCAAAATAATTTCAGAATCAATGTTTTTATTTAGTGATGTATCAAAATATTCTATAGTTTCTATGCCTGGGAATGATTGAAAACCAAATTCGCTCATGAAACGACCTGTAACTTTATTATACCAGTCAAAATCGTAAGCATCGTGCCATACATACCAATAATGATTGTCGCCTTCGAAACTACTCCGAGGATTTCCTCTTCCAAATAATGGAGAGCTTGAAGTATATGGCGTTTCTTGATTTTCTTCATTTACGATGCTTGGCAAAATATGATGAAAAATAAGCTCGTAATTATTCCATATTTCTGCTGAATCGGTTTTAGAATAATTGGCAGACCATCCCCAGTTGTGCCAAGCTTCATCCATTTCATTATTGCCACACCAAATGGCTATGCATGGATGTGTATTTAATCTTTCAACTTGAAATTTTGCTTCTTTTTGAATGTTTTTTATAAAAGAACTATCGGCCGGATACATTGCATTGGCAAACATAAAATCCTGCCAAATAAGAATTCCTTCTTCATCGCATAAATCATAAAATATATCCTTCTCATAAATTCCTCCTCCCCATACTCTTAGCATATTCATATTTGCAGATTTTGCATCAGAGATAATTTTTTTGTACTCATTATCGGAAACACTGCCAGGAAATGAACTTTGAGGAATATAATTGGCTCCTTTCATAAATACAGGAGTACCATTTAATTTAAAATAAAAGGATTCGCCCTTGTTGTCTTTCTCTTTTACTAATTCAATAGTCTTTAAGCCAATATTCAAAGTATGAGAATCAATGGCTTGTTTTTCATCAAATAATTGAATGTTAAAATGGTATAAAAAAGGTTTCCCAAGATTATGCGTCCACCATAGTTGTGGATTTTTAATTTCAATCTGAAAACTATAATTATGAGTTCCTTTTTTTATGGATATGTTTTTAATAGAATATTGTAAATCTTGTGGGGTGTTTAGTTTTATGTTTCCAGTAAAATCTCTGGATGATTCAATACTTGCATTCATATTAATAACAGCTAATTCTGAATCCAATTTTTCAATGGTATAATCAAGCTTATTTATTTTTGCAATATTCCATATGTGCATTTCGATGTCTTGCCAAATTCCGGAGGTAACATACTTTGGCCCCCAATCCCAACCGTAATGATGTGCGGCTTTGCGTGTAACAACTCTTTCTTCTCCAGGTAGTTCATAAGGTAATTTAGAATATTGCTTGTTCTCCTCATTTTCAATTGGGTTGAGAATTATTTTTAATTCATTAGAATTTTTTAAGGCAGAATGACTGATCTTAGTTTTCAATGGAATAAACATGTTGTTTGCCGAAAATAGCAAAGAGTCGTTCAAGTAAACATCAGCATATGTATCTAAGCCTTTAAAGTAAAGTTCAATATTATCATCGGGATTTAGGTTTGTCGGTTTGTTAAAACTCTTGATATAAATCCATTCCAGAGTATCTATCCATTGCAGATTATTTTCATTTGTTCCAAAATATGGATTAGGAATTAATTCATTTTGAAATAAGTCAGTATGAACAGAACCGGGGACTTTTGCTTTAAATGATTTATTGTAGATTGCAGAATAAAATTCCCAGTCTTGATTTAGTTTAATTATTCTATGTTGATTTTTCTTTTCAGAACATGAAAATAATAAGCTAGATAATAAAAGTATAGCTAAAAGGCTTCGTTTATTCATTGGGGTTGATTTTAAAGCCATTAAAAATAGTAAAAATTAGATTTACTAATGGAGATTTATTTTAAATGATCAGGAGATGTATACCTGATTTTAAAGTGTAAGGCCCCTAAGCTGAACTTATTTATTCAGTAGATGATTTAGAAAATGATTGTCAGAAAGTTTTTATTTTTTCCGTATTAAGGTTAAGCCATCGCGTAGTGGTAAAATTACTTTTTCTGCACGATCGTCATTTTTAACAAAATCATTAAATTCGAAAATACCTCGAGTATATTCATCATCGGGAGTATCCAGTTCAATTACTTTTCCGCTCCAAAGAACATTGTCGGCTAAAATAAATCCACCGGGTTTTACATAGTTAAATACCGTGTTGTAATATTCGATATATTCTCTTTTATCTGCGTCGATAAAAACTAAGTCGAATTGTTCATTGATTTCAGGAATAATAGTTTTGGCATCACCAAAATGTAATTTTATTTTATTTTCAATTCCTGCTTTCCTAATATATTTTACAATAAAATCTTCAAGTTCATCATTAATTTCAATGCTGTGTAATATGCCATGATCTTTCAGTCCTTTAGCTAGGCAAATGGCCGAATATCCGGTATAAGTCCCTAATTCGAGGATTTTTTCAGGATGAATCATTTTGCTTATCATCTCAAGGATTTTTCCTTGTAAATGACCTGATAACATCCTTGGGCGAAGAATTTTTAAATTCGTTTCGCGATTTAATTCTGCTAAAACAGGATCTTCATGATCGGAATGATTTAAAATATATTCTTCGATATTAAAATAGAAATCGGACATGACAATAAAATTAATTTGAATGATTCTAATATTGTGAAGTACAAATATAATATTTAGTACCTTTTTGATGCAAGTTTGAAAGTGTACTAAAGTGTGCTAGAGTGTCTAAAAACGAGATGTAACTTTAGACATTTTAAGTACTTGTAATTGTAGTCACTTCTACTGATAAACCAACATCGACATTTTATCTATATCTAAAACTTCATTGGCAACTTCCTGAATATCGTCAATAGTTATTGCTTCAATCTTTTTCTTGATTTCTTCCAAATCATCTACTTTATTGAAAAGTAAAAAGCTTTTGCCCATTCCCAGCATTAAACTGGCATTGTTTTCTGAGCTGATAGCAATCTGACCAAATAATTGTCGTTTTGCTTTTTTTAGTTGAACCTCACCGAGTTTTTTTGTTCTTAGACTTTGAAACTCTTTTTTTATGAGTTTCATGCACTTAATGAAGTTTTCTTTATCAGTACCAAAATAAACTGAGAAAACACCAATATCAGTATAAGGAGAATAATTCGATTCTACATGATAAGCTAATCCATGTTTTTCTCGAAGTAAAAGACTTAATCTCGAATTTAAACCGGGTCCACCCAACATGTTATCAAGTAATGTCATGATAACCTTTCGCTTATCATGCGAGTTATAAGCAATGTTACCAATAACACAATGTGTTTGGTGTGTTTTCTTTTTTACAATCTTTGTTTCAGGGATATAGCTTTCTATCCTGTTTCTATCTTTTGTTCTTGGGTTCGGTTCAATTTGCCCAAAATATTTTTGGGATAACTTTTTAACTTTAGCGAATGAGATATCTCCTACAGAGCAAAAAACCATCTCATCGGTATGGTAATTCTTTGCTATAAACGATTCAATATCTTTTTTAGTAAATCGTCTTAAATCTTTAGGATTACCTAATATGTTTTTCCCTAAAGGTTGATTTTTAAAGATTAACTCTTCGAACTCATCAAAGATCAGTTCAGCAGGATCGTCTTTATACGAATTAATTTCTTCAATAATAACTTCTTTCTCACGAGTTATTTCTTTGCCAGGGAAAGTTGAGTTAAACGTAATATCAGAAATTAGTTCTATGGCTCTTTCATAATCATTCTTTAAAAATGATGTATGAATGGTTGTTTCTTCTTTTGTAGTATATGCGTTTATTTCGCCACCAACATCATCTAATCGGCTTAATATATGATACGCTTTGCGTTTTTTTGTGCCCTTAAATATAGCATGCTCAATGAAATGTGCCATTCCATGTTCATGATCTTCTTCATCGCGCGATCCTGCATTAATGATTAAACCACAATGCCCGACTGCTGATTTAGAATGTAAATGAATGATGCGTATCCCGTTCTCCAGTGTATAACTCTCGTAATCCATCGCCTAAATTGTATCTGCTGCAAAAGTATAAAAAACTAACAATCAAAATACTAAAAATGTTAAAGAAATATTGTGGTAAGATTTTTTAAAATTTGAGAAAAAATATTTTGTAAAAGAAATTTTTCGGTTATATTTGCACTCGCAATTGAGCAAAAAGGTACCATAGCTCAGTTGGTAGAGCAACGGACTGAAAATCCGTGTGTCCCTGGTTCGATTCCAGGTGGTACCACAGAGAGCCTTGAGAAATCAAGGCTCTTTTTGTATATTTATGTATGATGTTTTATTGTTATATACTTTATAGTAAAAGCCTTGATCTTTTTTTTTATATTGCTGAAACAGAAGATGTTGAAGAAAGATTGAGGTTGCATAATTCGGAATTTTTCAAAGGTTCATACACTTGTCAGGTTTCTGATTGGGAAATACTTCATACCATAAAGTGCATTTCAAGAACTCAAGCAAGGTGTTTAGAATATCATATAAAGAAAATGAAAAGTAGAAAGTATATTGAAAATCTAAGATGCTATCCAGATATCACAAAAAAATTATTGGAGAGATATAAATAGTTCCTGGTTCGTCCCGATAGCTATCGGGACCAGGTGGCACCACAGAGAGCCTTGATATCCCGATGATTATCGGGACCAGGCTCTTTTTGTTTTTTTGCTTTCATGTCATTCCCGCGTAGGCGAGAATCTCAAATTTATATTCTAGATATTCATTTCTTTTCCATTGATGAAAAGAAACGAACCAAAGAACTTTTCTCACGACAAAAAGGAGTAAAAATCTAGACAAAACGAAACCTCTGCCGGGCGTTTTGTCTGGCCTACGCATATTATTTATTATGTGTGGTGGCCAGCCAAAATTGGCCGCGCCATGCGATGAATTGTGGGAGGAAGGATTATTTTGGCTTGATTCTTTTGGTTCTTTTCTCATCTAAGGAGAAAAGAATAATTGAGAATTTGTATCTTTAAAATAAAAATGAAAGTTTCTTTGTATAAAGATTTGTATATTGAAAATAAGGTAAAAGTACAAGCAGATCAAGAAGCTGTTATAACAAATCAAGTCTTACACTATAGTCATGTGAATATAAATGGTGAAGAGAAAGTGTGTGAGGGAAATTCAGTTTTTTATTTTGAAGAAGATTTTGGGCAGAAAGGATTGAAAACATCTGATGGAAGGCTAAATGTTAAGCTAAACTTTATATATAAAGTCCCTGGAGAAGCTCATATTTATAATCAGGTATATTTTGCAAGTTTAAAACCATGGCAATTGTTTGTTCTACGAAAGTCGTTTGGAAAGATTTGGTGGCAAGATTCGGATAATATAAAATGGATACTGAGTTTTATAATTGCATTAACAGCATTAGTGCTTTCAATAATAAATATAAAATAAAATCCCACATTAGTGGGATTTTATGGTGGCGTTTTATTTATTCTTTCTAATTAAAAATCGATCATATAAAAACAAGATAAACGAAGCTCCAATGCCAATGCCTAATAGAACAATCCATATTTTGCTTGGATTATAAGTGTCCCATAAATATTTAGTAAGCTCTGTTTGTGTCATATTTAATAAATCACCTGCTTTGTTGAATAAATCCGTTTGAGTAAAATTTTCAGATAATTCAGGAACAGATATCCCTCTTATGTTTAAGTCTTTTTGTAATAAAGAAACTTTATCAGACATTCTTCCATAAACTCCTCCAGAGATATAACCTGCCAATAAGTTTCCAAGAGTTACCGGAAGGAATGCCATTCCCATGTAAAGAGCAATCTTGTCTTTAGGCGCGATTTTACCAATATATTCAGTAATCTTTGGTGATCCTGCCATTTCTCCCACTCCAAAAATAAATATGGCAGATATGATGAAAAATGGATTGTTGGTAAACAATGTTAAAGACATACCAATTGAACAAACAAAGAAACCTGTCATCATCGATGTAAGAGGTTTCCATCGCATAATTAAGGCCGAAACAGCAATCTGGAACATGATAATATACATGGCGTCAATGTTAGTAATGTATTCGGCAGCAATGGTTCCATCTGGGGATCCAATCTTGCTGACAAGCCATGGCCATACTTTTTCAATTACATTATATAAGGTGTGTGTGTCAACCCACTGATCAATAAAAACAGGTAAGGTGTAAAATAATTGATAATACATCGACCAGAATCCTGCTACTATTAATAAGAAGATGATGAATTTATAATCGCTTATTGCAATAAATACATTTCTAAAAATTGTTTTTAATGATTTTCCAAACGATAAATCAGACTTTTCTCTTTCAGGTTCTTTATAGAAAAACAAAAATGGAATATTGATTAAAATAAATACAGCACTCAAATAAAAAATCGTTGTGTATGAAATTTTACTAAATTGTAATGCTACAATCGGACCAATAAAGGCGCCAACATTAACCATCCAGTAATAAATTCCAAACCCGATAGATGAAGTAGTATCGTCGGTAGTTTTTGAAATGGTTGCTGTAATTACAGGTTTAAACAATGCACCGCCAATAGCAACAAAAATAAAGATGGCAAAAAAAGATCCAAACGATCGGCAATGAGGCATTATTAAAAATCCAACGGCATATATAATAAATGCCGTAAATAGTATCTTTTTATATCCATATCTGTCGGCAATAGCACCTGTTATGATAGGTAAGAAATATAAAATTGCTGTTCCAATTCCCATGATCATACCTTTTTCTTCCTGGCTTAGTCCAAGAGCACCAATGTCGGTCGATTTGGTTAGATAATTTGCTAAAAGCATGTAAAATCCATACCAGGCCCAACGCTCAAAAAGCTCCATTGAGTTGGCAATCCAGAATGTTCTTGGGAATTTTTTAAAGACACTTGCTTTTGTTGACATATGCTTATAATTTATTCATTTCGATCTGACAAATATGTATTTTAAATTTAAAAAAACAACAGACATTTGACATGTCGAATATGTTTAGGTTTAAATGTTCTGTAATCGACTACTTATCAGTGGTTTAAAAATATGTTATAAATCATATGAAAAAATATAAAAAAAAGCTTGGAGATATAATTTTCTTATATAATTTTGCACCCTCGTTTTAGAGGGTTAATTTATTTGCCTTCACCTAGTTGAAGGTGTTAAAAAACATAAAAAGGATAGGGTTTTATAAAATACATAGTTAATATTTTTTAGGGTTAGTTTTTTCGTTAGTAAATTTAGGGTTAGTGAAAAGAGAATGGCTTATAGGGTTGTTCTCTTTTTCGTTTTTTATAATATCAATAATTTCATTTGGGGATAAAAAAGAATAATTTTACAAAACTTTTTATAAAAGTGCTTGTTTTTTTATAAACGCATAAAATAGTAGAGATATGGATAATAAAAAAGTTATTTTGTTAATCCTCGACGGTTGGGGAATTGGGAACAAATCGAAATCAGATGTTATATATAATGCTAATACACCATATATAGATAGTTTATATACAAAATATCCGCACTCACAATTGCAAACTTCGGGTAATAATGTAGGATTGCCGGAAGGACAAATGGGGAATTCGGAAGTTGGTCATTTAAATATTGGAGCGGGAAGAGTTGTTTATCAGGATTTAGTAAAAATTAATAAAGCAGTTGAGGATAATAGTATTGCAAAAAATGAGGCTTTGGTGAATGCTTTTAATTATGCCAAAGAGAATAAGGTTGCTGTTCATTTTATTGGTTTGGTTTCTGATGGTGGAGTGCATTCGTCTGATAAGCACTTGTATAAACTTTGTGATTTAACAAAAGATTATGGTTTAGATAAAGTATATATTCATGCATTGACTGATGGTCGTGATGTTGACCCTAGAAGTGGAAAAGGCTTTATTCAGAATTTGGAAAATCATTTAGAAACTTCAAACGGAGAAATAGCTAGCCTTGTTGGTCGCTATTATGGAATGGATCGCGATAAGCGTTGGGAAAGAATCAAAGAAGCATATGATTTATTTGTACATGGAAAAGGTAAAGAGTCAACTGATATTGTTCAGGCGGTACAAGAATCATACGATGAAGGGGTTACCGATGAATTTATTAAACCTGTTGTTAAGGTTAACGCAAATGGTGATCCTGTAGGTAAAATCCAGCCTAACGATGTAGTTATTTGTTTTAATTTCCGTACAGATCGATTGCGAGAAATGACCATTGTTCTTACACAACAAGATATGCATGAGCACGGAATGCATACGATGCCATTGCATTATGTTACCATGACTCGTTACGATGAGTCTTTTAAAGGCGTACATATTGCGTATGATAAAGAAAATTTAAATAATACACTTGGTGAACTTGTAGCCAAAGCAGGTAAAAAACAAATTCGAATTGCAGAAACGGAGAAGTATGCGCATGTTACCTTCTTCTTTTCGGGAGGTCGTGAACAAGAGTTTGAAAACGAAAATCGTATATTAATTTCATCGCCAAAAGTTGCAACTTACGATTTGCAGCCCGAAATGAGTGCTTACCTGGTGAAAGATGCTATTGTTGAGGAATTAAAAAAGCAGGATGCTGATTTTGTGTGTTTAAATTTTGCCAATGGCGACATGGTAGGGCATACCGGTATTTATCCTGCAATTACAAAAGCTGTAGAAGCAGTTGATCAGTGTGTAAGTGAGGTTGTGGAAACAGCTAAAGCAAATGGTTATGAGGCCATTGTTATTGCTGATCATGGAAATGCTGATAATGCTGTAAATAATGATGGTTCAGAAAATACAGCACATTCATTAAATCCGGTTCCATTTATTTTAATCTCCGATAGATTTAAAAAAGTAGAAAATGGAATATTGGCAGATGTGGCACCTACTATTTTAAACTTAATGGGAATGGAAGTGTCAGAAGAAATGACAGGTAAAAATCTAATAATAGAATAATATAAGAATATGAATTATATGATGCAGGTGGGCAATTGCATTGTGGGAACAGAATTGCTCGAAGAGGATTTTTTATGTAATCTGGATAGTTGTAAAGGACATTGTTGTGTTGAGGGCGAAGCAGGTGCTCCTTTAGAGGAAGAAGAGGTTGAATTGATAGAGAAGTACTATCCTAAGTTTGAACGTTTTCTTCGCGAAGAAGCTATCAAAGAAATTAAAAAGAATGGATACACTGTCATCGATAAACGCGATGGTGAACCGGTAACTCCACTTCTAAAAGGAAAAGAATGTGTTTATACAATCTTTGAGCATGGTATTGCAAAGTGTGGAATCGAAAAAGCATATTTAAAAGGGAAAATACCTTATCGTAAGCCAATTTCATGTCATTTATATCCTATAAGAATTAAAAAATTAGGAGATGATATGGATGCTTTAAATTATCATTTCTGGAATGTGTGTGATCCTGCTCGAAAATATGGAGAAAAAAAAGGAGTTAAAGCTTATGAGTTTTTAAAAGAGCCTTTAATTAGAAAGTATGGAGAGGATTGGTATAATGAATTGTTAGAGGTAGTAGAGGCTTATAAAAAAGAAATGGAACAATCTGAACAATTAAATGATTGTGATTAAGTTCTAAATATGTTAATTTAGACACTCATTTTTTAAAATATAATAATCAATATAAATCAAATTAAAATGGAAAAAGTTAAACAGTACATCGAAACGAATAAAGATCGATATTTAGAAGAATTGTTTGAGTTGATTCGTATACCTTCAATTAGTTCAATTGCGGATCATAAACCTGATATGGAAAAGGCTGCAAATAAGCTTAAAGAACTGCTTTTAAAAGCTGGTTGTGATAAAGCAGAGGTTATGCCTTCTACAGGTAATCCAGTAGTTTATGGTGAAAAGATGATTGATCCTTCAAAACCTACTGTTTTAGTATATGCTCATTACGATGTAATGCCTGTTGATCCTATCGATTTATGGGAAACAAAACCTTTCGAGCCGGTTGTGAAAGATGGTAAGATTTGGGCTCGTGGTGCTGATGATGATAAAGGTCAGGGAATGATGCATATTAAAGCATTCGAAGCTATGGTTCAAACGGATTCATTACCATGTAATGTTAAGTTTATGATGGAAGGTGAAGAAGAAATAGGTTCTCCTAGTTTACCACAGTGGTGCGAGGAAAATAAGGAATTAGTAAAAGCGGATGTTATTTTAGTTTCTGATACAGGAATGATTGCTCCTGATATTCCATCTATTACTACAGGATTACGTGGGTTGTCATACTGGGAAGTTGAAATGACAGGTCCAAACCGTGATCTTCATTCAGGTTTATTTGGTGGTGCTGTGGCTAATCCTATTAATGTTTTAGCTAAAATGATTACTGATATGGTTGATGAAAATGGCCATATTACCATTCCTGGATTTTACGATGATGTATTAGAAGTTTCTGATGCTGAAAGAGCAAAAATGGCTGAAGCTCCATTTTCTGAAGAAGAATATAAAAAAGCTATTGATGTTAAAGAGCTTTGGGGAGAAAAAGGATATACAACAAATGAAAGAACAGGTATTCGTCCATCGTTCGATGTTTGTGGTATTTGGGGTGGATACACAGGCGAAGGTGCTAAGACGGTTCTTCCATCAAAAGCATTTGCCAAAATTTCTTCTCGTTTAGTTCCAAATCAAAATAATGAGAAAATAGCAAGAATGTTTAAAGAACATTTCGAAAAAATAGCTCCTGATTATGTAAAAGTAAATGTAAACTTCTTACATGGTGGTCAGGCTTATGTTTGTCCAATTGATTTGCCTGCTTATGAAGCAGCAGAAAAAGCTTACGAAGAAACGTATAACAGAAAACCTGTTCCGGTTCGTAGTGGTGGTAGTATTCCAATTATTTCTGAGTTTGAAAAAATCTTAGGAATTAAATCTGTATTAATGGGATTTGGCTTAGAGTCGGATGCGATTCATTCACCAAACGAAAATTATCCATTAGAACAATTCTATAATGGTATCAATACAATTCCTTATTTCTATAAATATTATGCAGAAATAATGGCAAAATAAAACTTTTCTTAATTCTAAAGAAGCCTGACCTTTTTAGTCGGGCTTTTTTTATGGGCTGGTCTGAAAAAATAGGGGGATAGTCAAAAAAAGATTAAAAAATTGAAATATATATCAAAAATAAAAGGGTGTAGTTTAAAATAAATATAAATTATTAAAATAGACTATTAAAAATTAGGGGGTGTGCATTTTAAAAGTGTATTTTTGTTTCGATATTTATAATTTCTAATAAAAAATCAAATTTATCATGGCTACCATTCGATTTAAAGCAATTGAGGAAGTCTTAAACAGAAAACCTGTGAATACAGAACTTCCATCGGTTAAAACTTCCGAGTATTTTGGAGAAAATGTTTTTGATAAGTATAAAATGCAAGAGTATTTATCGCGCGAAGCTTATCATAATGTAATGGATTCAATAGATCAAGGAATAAGAATCGACCGAAAAATTGCTAACCAGGTAGCCATTGGTATGAAAGCATGGGCGGTTGAACGTGGAGCTACACATTATACACACTGGTTTCATCCTTTAAATGGAACGACAGCTGAAAAACACGATGCATTTTTCGAGCCGGCAGATGGAGGAGGTGTAATAGAAAATTTCCAAGGCGATATGTTAGTGCAGCAAGAGCCTGATGCTTCAAGTTTTCCTAGTGGAGGCATAAGAAATACTTTCGAGGCAAGAGGTTATACAGCATGGGATCCTTCATCTCCTGCATTTGTATATGGTAATACTTTATGTATTCCAACCATTTTTGTTGCGTATACTGGTGAAGCGCTGGATTATAAGACTCCATTAATTAAGTCTCTGAATTTATTAGATAAAGCTGCTGTTGATGTGTGTCAGTATTTTAATAAAGATATAGAAAAGGTAAATGTTACGCTTGGTTGGGAGCAGGAATATTTTTTAATTGATAATGCACTTTTTAATGCCCGTCCTGATTTGTACTTAACAGGAAGAACATTAATTGGTCATGCTTCGGCAAAAGATCAGCAATTAAGCGATCACTATTTTGGATCAATATCTGATCGGGTAAAAAATTACATGGTCGATTTTGAGGTTGAAGCCTATAAATTAGGTATCCCTGTAAAAACACGTCATAACGAGGTTGCTCCAAATCAGTTTGAGTGTGCTCCAATTTTTGAGGAAGCAAATTTGGCGGTTGATCATAATCAAATTCTAATGACATTAATGGATAAGGTTGCGCGTCGACATAATTTTAGAGTGTTATTTCACGAAAAACCGTTTAAAGGAATTAATGGATCGGGGAAACATAATAACTGGTCGTTATTAACTAACACAGGGAAAAACTTATTGTCTCCGGGAAAAACACCTCGTAGTAATATGCGATTCCTTACTTTCTTAATTAATACAATAAAAGCTGTTCATGATTATGCTGATATTTTACGAGCAAGTGTTGCAGTGGCTGGTAACGAGCATCGTTTAGGGGCACATGAAGCACCTCCGGCAATTATGTCAGTATTTATAGGATCGCAATTAACGAATATGTTAGATCAGCTTGAAAAAAGAGTGACTAATAAGAAAATGACGCCGGATGAAAAAACGGAATTGAAATTGGATGTTGGTAAAATTCCTGAAATCTTATTAGATAACACGGATAGAAATAGAACATCGCCTTTTGCATTTACCGGTAATCGATTTGAGTTTCGAGCGGTTGGTTCATCAGCAAATGTGGCATCTCCAATGATCACTTTAAATACGGTTGTGGCAAATCAGTTAAAGGAATTTAAGAATGATGTAGATGTTTTAATTGAGAAGGAGGTTAAAAAAGATGAAGCTATTTTTCAAGTATTAAAAGAATACATCATAGCTTCGAAGAAGATACGTTTCGAAGGCAATGGTTATGGAGACGATTGGGTAAAAGAAGCTACTAAGCGCGGATTGTCAAATATAGCAGATGTTCCTGAAGCTTTAAAGGCTTTTATTACAGAGCATACCAAATCAGTTTTTAAGAAATCACATGTATTAACTGATCGTGAGCTAGAAGCACGATATGATATTCGTCTCGAGATTTATACCAAGAAAGCTCAAATTGAGGCAAGGGTTTTAGGTGATTTAATTCGTAATCATATTATTCCGACGCTGATTAAATATCAGAATGTATTAATTAATAATGTACGAGGAATTAAAGACTTATATCCGGAGAATGCTTATAAGGAAATGGCAGAGCCTCATTTAAAAACCATAAGTGAAATTTCTGAACGTATGGCTATTGTTAAACGAGCAGTAGATGAAATGATTGATGCTCGAAAAGAAGCGAATAAAATTGAAGATATTAGGGAAAAAGCAGCAGAGTATTCCAATAAAGTGGTTCCATACCTTGAGCAAATCAGGTATCATGTAGATAAATTGGAATTGATTGTAGATGATGAAATTTGGCCACTCCCAAAATATCGCGAGATGCTGTTTACAAGATAAATTTAAAATTAAAGGAGGAAAAGATGATAAAAAAGAAAATACTAGAAGAAAATATAAAAACAATAACTAATTCTGTTGTTAAGGAAAGAGCAGCGCTCTTGGCAAAATCAATTCACCAGGCAAAAAACATGGGTGTGATGGTTGAGCCTTTTGAACCTATTGAAGGTAAAATGTTTTGGAAATAACTTATTCAATATAAAATATGATTATTGCAGGTGCACAAATTATTCCAGAAAAAGGAAATGTAGATAAAAACATTGAAACTCATATTCAACTTATTGAGGAAGCAAGTAAAAAGAATGTTAATTTAATTGTTTTCCCTGAATTGTCTCTAACAGGTTATGAACCTGAACTTGCTCAAGAACTGGCATTTTCAGAAATGGATTCTAGATTAAATCGGCTAATTAAGGTAGCTTATGAGAAACAAATGATAATTGTAGTGGGTGCTCCAATTAGTTTGAAGAATAAATTGCATATTGGAGCATTTATATTATATCCAAAGGGTTCAATAGGGGTTCATACCAAAAGATATTTGCATCCTGGCGAAGAAAAATATTTTGTGCCCGACGATATAGATCATCAAGTTGTATATAATGGAGAGCGAGCTTCGCTGGCTGTTTGTGCAGATATTAGTAATCCAAAACATCCGGAGGCTGCATTTAATAAAAATGCATCCATGTATTTGGCAAGCGTTTTATGTACTCCTGGTGGATATAATAAAGATGTAGAAATGCTTAAGGAATATGCAAGGAAATACAAAATGCTTGTTATGATGGTCAATTTTGGAGGTAATTCTGGGATTTATGAGGTTGCAGGTAAAAGCATCATATTATCCAAGCAAGGAGAAGTGATTTCACAATTGGTAGGGAAAGGCAATGGTTTGGTGTGTGCTAAATTCGATGAAGAAAGGTGGGTATCTGTTTAAATAAATTTAATTATGAGTAGAAAAGCCTGGTGTGTTATATTACAACCGGGCTTTTACAATATTATACGGTAAAAAACGTATTAATAAAATGGTGATAACTCAATATGAGTCGTATTTTTATTTTATTTAAAAAATCTTACTTTTACATTTTACAACTCAGTAATTTTAATAGACATGAAGATTAGAACAATATTGCTTTTTAGTATTTTAATATTATTTGCAAACAATATTTCTAAAGCCCAACTTAGTGTATATAACAAAGCAAATCAATATTATGAAAATGGACAATATTTTCAGGCAATTGATTTGTTGCGTGATGCATACAGCAAGGTAACTGATAACAATATTAAATCTGAAATTACTTTTCAGGTAGCAGAATGTTACAGGAGAACAAATCAGCC